>JACOVA010000121.1 GCA_016177575.1 Betaproteobacteria bacterium | reverse complement strand
TTCGCGAACCTGAACGCGGTGGAGTTCGCCGCGCATGTCGTGAAAAAGGAGCTGGCGCGCCGCAGCATCCCGGCGCAGGCGTTCGATCACGGCGTGCTCGGCCTCAGCGTGCCGCAGAAGCACTCCTTCTACGGCCTGCCGTGGCTTGCCGGGCTGGCGGGCATCGGCCAGATCGGCGGCCCGACGCTGATGCAGGCCTGCGCCACCGGCGTGCGCGCGCTGCTCGCCGGCGCGCAGGAAATCGAGAGCGGGCTCTCGCAGGTATCGTTGACCGTGACCTGCGACCGGACCTCGAACGGGCCGCACCTGTATTACCCGAACCCGCGCGGCCCCGGCGGCACCGGCGTGCACGAGGACTGGGTGATGGACAACTTCGGCTGCGACCCGCTGGGTCGCCACGCGATGGTGGCCACCGCGGAGAACGTCGCGAAGAAGCACGGCATCGGCACCGCCGAGCAGCACGAGATCGTGCTGCGGCGCGAGGCGCAGTACCGCGACGCGCTCGCCGACGGGGCCGCATTCCACAGGCGTTTCATGACGCTGCCGTTCGAGGTGCCGGATCCGGCCTACCGCAAGACTGCGGCGACGATCCCGGGCGACGAGGGCATCAACTTCTCCACCGCCGAAGGACTGGCCAGGCTCAAGCCCGTATTGCAGGGAGGAACGGTCACCTACGGCGCGCAGACGCACCCGGCGGACGGCAACGCGGCGATCGTGCTCGCCAGCCCCGAGCGCGCGCAGGAGCTTTCGCACGACGCCAAGATCCGCATCCGGCTGCTCGGCTTCGGCCAGTCGCGTGCCGCGCTGGCATACATGCCCGAAGCGCCGATTCCGGCGGCGCAGCGGGCGCTCGCGCAGGCCGGGCTCACGATCGAGCGCATGGACGCGATCAAGACGCACAATCCCTTTGCGCTGAACGACATCCTGTTCGCGCGCGCCACCGGCGTCGATCTCGCGCGCATGAACAAGTTCGGCTGCTCGCTGGTCTGGGGCCATCCGCAGGGCCCGATGGGCACCCGGGCGGTCATCGAGCTGATCGAGGAGCTGGCGCAGCGCGGCGGCGGCCACGGGCTGTTCACCGGCTGCGCGGCCGGCGATACGGCGATGGCGGTGGTGCTCGAGGTGACGGGCGCATAGCGCGGGGCCAATCGCATGGACCTGTCTCACTGGATCGATCGGCACGCGCGCTTCGCGCCGGCTGCGGTCGCGATCCGCTTCGAAGGCGAGAGCATCGCCTACGCGGAGCTCGCGCGCCGCATCCGCTGCGCCGCCGCGCTGCTGGCGGAGAGGGGGGTGGCGCGCGGCGACGCGGTCGCTTATCTCGGACTGAACAATCCCGCGACGCTGGTGCTGCTGTTCGCCTGCGCGCGCCTCGGCGCGATGCTGGTGCCGCTCAACTGGCGCCTCGCGCCGCCCGAGCACGCGCGCGTGCTGGCCGACTGCCCGCCGCGCGTGTTTTTCGCGGAGCCGGCGTTCGCCGACCATGCCCGCAGCATCGAGGGCGCAATTGCCGCCACGGAAATTTCCGCTCTGGACGGCGCTGCGGGGAGGCCGCCAGAGCGAAGCGGCGACGAAAATTCACCGCTGCTGCTTTGCTATACCTCGGGCTCGACCGGCGCGCCCAAAGGGGTGGTTCTCACGCAACGCGCGCTGTTCTGGAACGCCGTCAACAGCGCGCACATGCACGACCTGACGAGCGCGGACCGGGTGCTGACCACGCTGCCGGTGTTTCACGTCGGCGGCATGAATATCCAGACCCTGCCGGCATTGCATGCGGGCGCGAGCGTCACGCTGCACGCGCGCTTCGACCCGCTCGCGGCGCTGGAGGCGATCGAGCGCGAGCGGATCACGCTCGCGGTCCTGGTCCCGGCGCAGCTGAGCGCGCTGATGGAGATGCCGCGCTGGCAGAGCGCCGATCTTTCCAGCCTGCGCATGATCACCACCGGCTCGACGATCGTATCGGCAGGCTTCGTTCGCAAGGCGAGCGAACGCGGCGTGCCGGTGATACAGGTTTACGGCTCGACCGAGACCTGCCCGATCGCGGCCTATGTGCGCGCGCAGGACGCCTTGCGCAAGGCGGGCTCGGCCGGTAGCGCGGCCCTGCATTGCGAGGTGAAAGTGGTGGACGAACAGGGCGCGGAGCTGCCCGCGGGCGGCGACGGCGAGATCCTGGTGCGCGGTCCGAACGTGGCGACGCATTACTGGAACGCGCCCGACGAGACGGCGCAGGCGTTCGTGGACGGCTGGTACCGCTCGGGCGATGTCGGGCACTTCGACGACGAAGGGCACCTCTACGTCGTCTCGCGCAAGAAGGACATGATCATCTCCGGCGGCGAGAACATCTATCCGGCGGAAGTGGAGAACGTGCTGCTCGAGTGCCCCGCGATCGAAGAGGCGTGCGTGGTCGGCAGGCCCGAGGCGCGCTGGGGCGAGGCGGTGGTCGCCGCCGTGGTGCTCAAGCCCGGCCGCCGCATGACCGAGGCCGAGGCGATGGCACTGTTCCAGGGGCGCATCGCGCGCTACAAGCATCCGCGCGAGGTGCGCTTCCTCGAGCGGCTGCCGCGCAGCGCGCTCGGCAAGGTGCAGAGGGAAGTACTGCGGGAGGCGTTGCTCGCCGCCCACTCGGAGGGACCATGAAGGTCAATAAGCTGGACCACATCTGCATCGCGGTCAGGAACCTCGAGGCAGCGAGGAAGATCTGGGAGCCGATCCTGGGCAAGGACAAGCCCGACGACGCCTACGTGGACGAGCCCGAGAAGATCCGCGTGGCGCGCTACTGGCTGGGCGGGGTCGGCTTCGAGCTGATGGAGTCGCTCACGCCGGACGGAGAGGTCGCCAAGTTCATCGAGAGGCGCGGCGAAGGGGTGATGCTCGTCTCGCTCAACGTGGACGATACCCGCGCCGCGATGGGCGAGCTGCAGGCCAGGGATTACCCGTTCATCGGCGGAGCGCGCAAGTTCCGTGATTGCGAGTTTGCTTTCGTCCACCCGAAGGCCGTGAACGGGGTATTGCTCGAACTGATCGACTACAAATGGCATGAACTTCGAACTGAGCTCTGAGCAGCAGCAGGTGCGCGACACGTTCGCGCGCTTCTGCGACCAGCGCATCGCGCCGCAGGCCGCGGCGCTCGACGAGGCGCACGCCTTTCCGCGCGAGCTGTTCGGGCAGCTCGCCCAGATGGGGCTGTTCGGCATGCGCTACCCCGAGGACGTGGGCGGCAGCGGCATGCAGCTGACCGAGTTCTGCCTGGCGCTGGAGGAGATCGCGCGCGGCTCGATGTCGCTCGCCGCCTGCGTGGCGATGCAGTCGCTGATGGGCACCAAGTTCCTGCACATGCTGGGCAACGCCGACGTGCTCGAGCGGCTGTTCAAGCCGGCGCTGCGCGGCGAGAAGATCGGCGCCATCTGCATGACCGAGCCCAATGCCGGCAGCGACCTCGACGGCATCGCCACGCATGCGCGCAAGGTCGAGGGCGGCTACCGGCTCAACGGGCAGAAAACCTGGGTCACCTCGGCCCCGGTGGCGGACTTCTTCACCGTGTTCGCGAGGGCGGGCGCGGAGAGGAAGCTCACCATCTTCCTCGTCGAGCGCGGCTTCGAGGGCGTCAAGCTCGGCCGGGCGATCGCCAAGATGGGCGTGTGGGCGCTGCCGACCTCGGAGCTCGCTTTCGACGAGTGCTTCGTGCCCGACAGCCACCGGCTCTCCAGGGAGGAAGGCGATGGCGAGGGGCATCTGCGCAAGACGCTCGCCGAGATCCGCATCATCACCGGGGCGATGGCCGTGGGCCTGGCGCGCGCCGCGCTCGAGGCGGCGGTGCGCTACGCGGGGGAGCGCAAGCAGTTCGGCAAGGCCATCAACCGCTACCAGGCGATCCAGATCAAGCTTGCCGAGATGGCGACCGAGCTCGAGGCTGCCACGCACCTCGTCTATCACGCGGCCTGGCTGCGCGATGCCGGCAAGCCCCACCACAAGGCGGCGGCGATGGCGAAGCTCTTCGCCAGCGAGAGCGCCGCGCGCATCGCCGACCAGGCGGCGCGGGTGCATGCCTCGTACGGATACGCGATGGAGTATGCGGTGCAGAGGTACCTGCGCGACGTGCGCTTCACCCTGATCGGCGGCGGCACGAGCGAGATACTCAAGCTCATCGTCGCCAAAGAGCTTGCTAAATGAAAAAAATAAGAATTGTCCTCGCCAAGCCGGGCCTCGACGGCCACGACCAGGGCGCGAAAGTGGTGGCGCGCGCGTTGATGGACGCGGGCTTCGAGGTGATCTACACCGGGCTGCGCCAGACCCCGGAGGCGATCGCGCGCATCGCGCTCGACGAGGACGCGGACGTGATCGCGCTCTCCTCCATGGCCGGCTCGCACCTGCCGGTGTGCCGCAAGCTGAAGCCCCTGCTCGAGCAGGCCGGCCTCGGCGACAAGCTCTGGATCATCGGCGGCAACCTGCCGGCGCAGGACCACGACGCGCTGCGCGCCCTCGGCTTCAAAGGGATCTTCCCCTCGAGCTCGCGGCTCGAGGACATCGTCAATTACATTCGGACCAATGCGCCATGAAACCCAAGGACCTGCCGGAAAAGGAATTGCGCCCCGTGGTCAACGAATCCGGGATCGAGGTGAAGCCGCTCTACACCGCGGCCGACGTCGAAGCGAGCGGCGGCAGCGGCATGATCGGGCTGCCCGGCCAGTATCCGTTCGCGCGCGGCATCCACTCGATGATGTACCGCAAGCAGCCCTGGACGATGCGCCAGTACACCGGCTTCGGCAACCCGGCCGACACCAACAAGCGCTTCCACTACCTGATCGCCAACGGCCAGACCGGCCTGAACGTGGCTTTCGACCTGCCTACGCAATGCGGCATGGATTCCGACGACCCGCAGGCGGAGGGCGAAGTGGGGCGCGTCGGCATGGCGGTCGACACGCTGCGCGACTTCGAGATCGCCTTCGAGGGCGTGGACCTCGAGCGCATCACGGTCTCGCTCACGATCAACGGCGCGGCGGCGATTCTGATCGCGATGTACCTGGCGATGGCCGAGAAGCGCGGCTACGACCTGGCAAAGCTGCGCGGCACCGCGCAGAACGACATCCTGAAGGAGTTCGTCGGCCGCGGCACCTGGGTCTATCCGGTCGAGCCCTCGATCAGGCTGGTCGGAGACACCATCGAATACTGCGCCGGGCATGCGCCGAAATACAGCCCGGTCTCGGTCTGCGGCTACCACATCCGCGAATCCGGGGCCGACCCGGCGCAGGAAATGGCCTACGCCTTCTGCATCGCCAAGGCCTACGCCGACGACGTGATCAGGCGCGGGCTGCCGGTGGACGAGTTTGCCGGGCGGCTGTCGTTCAATTTCAACTGCTTTGGCAACCTGTTCGAGCAGGTGGCGAAGTTCCGCGCCGGCCGCAGCCTGTGGGCCAAGATCATGAAGGAGCAATATCGCGCGGCCAAGCCCGGCTCGATGTGGATGCGCATGATCGCGGGCGGCGGCGGCGGCGGGCTGACTTTCGAGCAGCCGGAGCTCAACATCGTGCGCGGCGCCTATTACGCGCTCGTCTGCGCGCTCGCCGGCACGCAGACCATGGCGCTATGCTGCTACGACGAGGCCTACACCATCCCCTCCGAATACGCGCAGCGAATATCGCTGCGCACCATGCAACTCCTGATCGAGGAGATGGGTCTCACCGATACCGTCGATCCGCTCGGCGGCTCCTACTATGTCGAGACGCTCACCAACCAGATGCGCGCCCGCATGGAGGCGATCATGGCCGAGGTCGATGCGCAGGGTGGCATCGTCAAGCTGGTCGCCGAAGGCGCGATCCAGGCCAGGGTCTCGGCGCAGGCCTACCGGCGCCAGCGCGACACCGACGCCGGCAAATTCCGCAAGGTGGGCGTGAACTGCTATCGCACCGAGGACAAGACCCCCGAGATGGAATTCCATCCCTACCGGGAACAGGATGCGCGCGCGCAGATCCAGGCGCTCGAGCGCGTGCGCGCCGAGCGCGACGCGGCGCGCGTGCAGGCGGCGCTGGCGCGCGTGCAGGCGGATGCGCGCGCGGGAGCGAACCTGATGCCCGCGATCATGGAGGCGACCAAGGCCTATGCCAGCGTCGGCGAGATCACCGGCGTGCTGGTGGGCGTGTTCGGCCGATATCGCGAGCCGGTGAGGTTCTAGATGGCGGACATCGAACGATACAAGACCCCGACCTCGCTGGCGGAAGCGACCGAGATCTTGCGCGCGGGCAACGTGACCGTGCTTGCGGGCGGCACCGATCTGCTGCCGCAGACGCAGGCCGGGCGCGTGCATTTCCAGCCGACCCTGATGAACGTCCGTCGCGTGCCCGAGCTGCAGGGCATTGCCGAGGAAGGCGCCGTGGTGCGCATCGGCGCCCTGGTCACGATCACCGAGTTGCTGGAGAGCGCGCTGGTGCGCGGCCGGCTCGGCATTCTCTGGCAGGCCTGCGACCATTTCGCGAGCGACCAGATCCGCAACGCCGCGACCGTCGGCGGCAATCTGTGCAATGCCTCGCCGGCGGGCGACACGCTGGTGCCGCTGCTCGCGCTGGACGCGCGTGTCGTGCTCGCGGCCAAGCCGGACGGGGCGGTGCAGACGCGTCGCGTGCCGCTCGCGGAATTCCTGCTCGGGCCGGGGCGCACCTGCCGCGCGCCGACCGAGCTGCTCGCCGCAGTGGAAGTGCCGCTGCCGCCGGCGGGATTCGCCGGCGAGTTCTACAAGCACGGCACGCGTCCCGGGCTCGACATCGCCGCCATCTCGATTGCGGCCGGCGCGCGCAGGGACGGCGCGGTGCTGCGCGACGTGCGCATCGCCTTCGGCGCGGTGGCGCCGACCGTGATTCGCGCGCCGCGCACCGAAGCCGTTCTCGAGGGCCGCGCGCCGGACGCCGCGACGCTGGCGGCGGCGGTGCATGCCGCGCTCGGGGAGATCCAGCCGATCTCCGACGTGCGCGCCTCCGACTGGTATCGGCGCGAGCTCATCGGCAACATACTGAAGAGGGTGCTGACCCATGCCTGCCAAATGTGACATCGCCTTCTCCCTGAACGGGGTCAAGCGGGAGCTGACCGTGCCCGCGGGCATGAGCGCGCTCGAGATGCTGCGCGACCGGCTCGGGCTGACGGGAACCAAGTACGGCTGCGGCGAGGGCGAGTGCGGCGCCTGCACCATCCTCGTCGACGGCAGCACGGTGAATTCCTGCCTGATGTTCGCGGCCGACTGCGACGGGCGCGAGCTCGTCACCATCGAGGGCGTGGCGGTGAGCGCGGCGGGCGAGCGCCTGCGCGACGCCTTCGTCGCCAACGGCGCCGTGCAGTGCGGCTTCTGCACGCCCGGCCTGATGGTGCAGGCGAGCCACCTCATCGAGCGCCATCCCGGTGCCGACGAGGCGACGATTCGCCGCGGCATCGAAGGCAACCTGTGCCGCTGCACCGGCTACCGCAAGATCATCGACGCGGTCGCCGCCGCCGCGAAGGAGAAATCTCATGAGTGAAACCCTGATCGGCAAGCGCATCCCGAAGATGGATGCGCCCGACAAGGCGAGCGGCAAGACGCGCTATATCCAGGACCTCGAGGTGCCGGGCGCGCTGCACGCGAAGATCCTGCGCTCCACCCAGGTGCACGCGCGCATCGTCTCCATCGACACGCGTGCCGCCAAGGCGCTGCCCGGCGTGCACGCCGTGATCACGGCAGCGGACGTGCCATGGCAGCGGCCGATCGGCGTCGGCAAGGACCACCTGCCGCTCAAGACCGATCGCGTGCGCAGCCTGCGCGACGAGGTCGCCGCGGTGGCCGCCGACAGCGAGGCGATCGCGCAGGCGGCGCTCAAGCTGATCAGGGTCGAGTACGCGCCGCTGCCGGTGATCGCCACCACGCAGCAGGCGCTCGCACCCGATGCGCCGCTGATTCACCCCGAGCCGCACGGCGCGGACTCGAGCGCGCACCTCAAGGTGGCCGGCTCGCCGGTGGCGTTCACCGGCAAGCCCGACAACGTCGCGATGACCTTCGACTACGCGCAAGGGGACATCGCGCAGGGCGAGGCCGAGGCGGACGTGGTCATCGAGGACGTATTCCGGCTGCATTACGTGACGCACTGCTGCATGGGCGTCTCCGGCGTGATCGCGGAGTTCGACCCGAACGGCAACCTGCTGCTCTACTCGAACACCCAGGTGCCTTTCCTGCACAAGCGCGAGTTCGCCGAGCTCCTCGGCATCGATCCCGCGCGCATCCGCATCATCCAGCCCCCGATCGGCGGCGGCTTCGGCTCGAAGCTCGACATCTATCCGTTCGAGCCGATCGCCATCTTCCTGGCGAAGATCACCCGCCGCCCGGTGAAGCTGGTGTTCACGCGCGAGGAGGAGTTCCTCGCTTCGCCCACGCGCCAGCCGGTGCTCCTGAAACTGCGCTCGGGCTGCCGCAAGGACGGCACGCTGACTTTCCGCGCGGTCGAAACGGTGCACGACAACGGCGCCTACACCTCCTGGGGCGCGACCACGCCGTTCGTGATGATGCAGACGATCTCGTCCCTGTACCGCGTGCCGCATTGCAAGTATCACACCATGGCGGTCTATACGAACAACCCCTACGCGGGGTCGTTCCGCGGCTACGGCAACCTGCAGGCGACCTTCGCGGTGGAAGCCCACATGGACAAGCTCGCCGAGGCGGTCGGCATGGACGGGCTCGCCTTCCGCCTGAAGAACGCGCAGGACCCGGGCGAAATCACCCCGCAAGGCATGCACTTCAAGAGCTGCGGCTTCAAGCAGTGCCTGACGACCGCGGCCGGGCGCAGCGATTTCCTGCGCAAGCAGGCGGAAAACCGCGCGCGCTGGAGCGACCCCGCCCCGGTGAAGCGCGGCATCGGCGTCGCCTCGATGCTGCACGTCGGCGGCGGTGCCAAGATCTATCCGTCCGACGGCTGCGGCACGATCCTCAAGCTCGACGATTTCGCGCACGTGACGCTGATGACCGGCGCCTCCGAGATCGGCCAGGGCTCGGAAACGGTGCTGGCGCAGCTGGTATGCGAGGAGCTCGGCCTGCCGCTCTCGGCGGTCACCGTGGTCAACAACGACACCGACATCACGCCCTGGGACGTCGGCGTGCATGCCTCGCGCACCACGTTCATCGCCGGCAACTCGGCGATCGGCGCGGCGCGCAAAGCGAAGAAGAAGATTCTTGATGCAGCTGCGGCGAAATCCGGAAAGAGAGCGGAAGAGCTGGGTCTTTCCGGAGGATTCGTCACCTCCGCCAGCGGCGAAAGGCTTTTCGAGCTGGGAAAATTCCTCCGCTCGCTGCACTTCTCCGACAAGGCCGACCTCGTGATGACCACCTTCTACTACGAGCCGCCGAGCCGGCACCAGGACAAGCAATTCAAGGGCGACGTCTCGGCCGCCTACGCCTGGGCGACGCAGGTGTGCGAGATCGAGGTGGACACGCAGACCGGCATCGTGCGCCTGCTCAAGGTCACCGGGGCGCACGACGTCGGGCGCGTGCTCAACCGGCTGGGCATCGAGGGCCAGATCGAAGGCGGCATCGTCATGGGGCAGGGCTACGCCATCACCGAGGAGCTGCGGGTCGAGAACGGCGTGGTGCGCAACCCCAATTTCCGCGACTACAAGCTGGTGACGGCGCCCGAGATCCCGGAGATGGACGTCAGCTTCATCGAAACCATGGACGGCGAGGGGCCGCAGGGCGCGAAAGGCGTGGGCGAAGCGCCCGCCATCTGCATCGCCGCGGCGGTGGCGAACGCCATTCATAACGCTACGGGGGTGCGCATCACCGCGCTGCCGTTCACGCCGGAAAACGTCTATCGTGCGCTGCACGGCGCCTCCGAACCTCCTGTCTGGAACGCCGCGTGAAAAAACGCACGGTCCTCAGCCTCGAGCAGGCGCTCTCGATGCCGTACGCGACGCTGAGATTCGTGCAGCTCGGCTGGCGCGTGATCCGGATCGAAGCGCTCGGCTCGGGCAGGGGCCTGGCCGGCGACCCGAACCGCTACATCGGCGCGCGCACCGATACGAAAATGCGGGACGACGACCGGCGCAGCTACTTCATCGCGCCCAACGTCGGCAAGGAGGCGATCGCGCTCAACCTGAAGAGCGCCGAGGGGCGCGAGGCGTTGAAGCGCCTGGTCGGCGGACTGCAGGCGGATATCTTCTGCTGCAACACCGTGCCCGAGCGCTACGGAGCGCTCGGCATCGACTACGCGACGCTCGCGGCGGTCAAGCCCGACCTCATCTGGGCGGGCATCTCGGCGCTCGGGCCGCAGCATCCGGAGGTGCCGGGCTACGACCCGGTGATCCAGGCAATGGCCGGCTACGTGGAGCTGACCGGCGATCCGAACGGCACCCCGGTGCTGTGCGGCGTGCCGGTGATCGACCTCAAGGCGGGCGACGAGGTCTACGCCAACGTGATGCTCGCGCTCGCCGAGCGCGCCGAGACCGGGCGCGGGCGCGAGATCCACGTCTCGATGCTGCAGGCGGCCGCCTCGTGGCTGATCACGACGCTGCCGCTGCTGGATTTCGATTGCGAGCCCTGGGAGACCACGCGCGCCGGCAACGAGCACCGCAAATTCGTGCCGACCAACGTCTATCCGGCGAAAGACGGCTTCTTCTACATGGCGATCGGCAGCGACGTGCAGTGGCGGCGCCTCACCGGGCTGGCGCGATTCGCGTCCCTGGCGACCGAGGCGCGCCTGACCAACGAGGTCCGCATCCGCGACCGCGTGAACCTGCAGCGCGATATCGCCGCTCTGACCGCGACGGCGAGCACCGAAGAGGTGATGGCCGACCTGCGCGCGGCGACCATACCGCATGCGCGCATCAACAGCGTCGCCGCGGTGCGCGAGCTCGACGCGCTGCGCGGGCGCCTCACGGCCACCGTGATGCCGGGCGGCAAGCGCGTGCGCATGCAGCCGATGG
>JACOVA010000010.1 GCA_016177575.1 Betaproteobacteria bacterium | reverse complement strand
TTCCCCGCGCACCGCAAGCACCCCGCGGAGGTCCAAAAACGCGCTGCGCAGCGCCCATCGCCGGCTGCACTTCGATATCGGCCCCGAGTATCCGGCGACGCAGTCGCCCGCCGCCGAGAGGCCATGCAGCTGAATCTGCAGGACCTCGTACTTGATGCCGCTGAAGTTGTTGCAGCAGACCCCGACAGTGTGCGCGCTTAGCCCCGGTCACCCGCGATGTAGTGCTCGAGTTGCTCGATGATGAATTTCTGCTCGGAGATGATGTCTTTCACCAGGTCGCCGATCGAGACCAGACCGACCAGCCTGCCCTGATCCACGACCGGCAAGTGGCGCACGCGGTTGTCGGTCATCAGCGCCATGCATTCCTCGTTGGTCTGGTCCGGGCGCACGTACATGACCGGGGATGTCATGATGTCGCGGACCGGGGTCTCTTTCGACGACCGGCCCATGAGAACGATTTTGCGCGCGTAATCGCGCTCAGTGACGATGCCGGCAATCTTGCTATCCTCCATCACCAGGAGCGCGCCGATGTTCTTCTCCGCCATCAGCTTCATCGCGTCATACACCGTCGTCGAGGGCGTGACGGTCTGCACGGTCTGCTCGGGTTTGGACTTGAGAATCTGCGCCGCGCTTTTCATGATCCCTATATTCTAAGGCTGCCGAGTGTACGCGCAGCGCCTGTAGGGCGGCTCGGGACGGGCAAATCCGGCGGCTCCAGGCCGCTGACGGAGGCGCTGCAGTCCATGCTCACGACCACTTCGACCGCGTATGCACTGGGTGCGCACGCCACCGAGGAAGCGGCGCGGGCGCAGCGCGCGGAGCGCTTGAGCGCCTGAGACGCCTCAGGCGGTTGGCGCTCCCTCTGCGGCGCACACCCGGTCGCGGCCTTCCTGCTTGGCGCGGTACAGCGCAGTGTCCGCCGCCTTGAGGAGCTCGGCCGGCCGGCTGCCGTGCCCGGGATACGCCGCAATGCCGAACGACGCAGTCGGCCCGGGGAGGCTCTGGCCGAGGTGCGTCAGGTTGGTTTCGCGGATTGCGCGCCGCAGCGTCTCGGCGCGCTCCCCTGCCCGCTCGAGATCCGCCTCGCACAGAACGACGGCGAGCTCCTCGCCGCCGTAGCGGCAGGCGATGTCGGAAGGGCGGATGTGCTTGGTGATCGTGCGGGCCACGGCATTGAGCACGAAGTCGCCGGCGTCGTGGCCGAACTTGTCGTTGAAATGCTTGAAGTGATCGATGTCGATCATGATGATCGAGAGCGGCTTGCCGCTGCGCGCCGAGCGGTGCAGCTCGCGTTCAATCGCGTCCTCGAGGTAGCGTCGGTTGTACAGGCCGGTGAGTGCATCGCGCAGCGCAAGCTCGCGCAGCGCGTCGCGCAGGTTCAGGTTCGCGAGCGCCGGTCCGACCCGGTCGGTGAGCGCGCGCAGGCGGCGCTCGACGTCATCGGCGGGCCGCAGGGTGCGGCTGCCGACCTCGAGCGCGACGTGCAGCAGGCCGAGCACTTGGCCCTGTCCCTGCACCGGCATGCATACGTAGCTCTCCGCCTCCTGCTGCGCGTGCCGGCAGCGGGTGGTGCTCCGACGGTGCACGAAATGCGGTCGCCCGAGCCGAAGCGCCCAGCATTCGTCCGGCACAAGCGTCGCATCGCCCGGTTCCCCGTCGCCCCATGCGGCAACGTGCTCGAGTGCATCCCGGGAGGCGCGATAAATGTAGAGTGATCCCGGGGCGTCGGTGAACAGGTGGTCGGCCGTCTCGCGCACGATCGCGTAGGCCTCGTCGCGCCGCGCGCAGGACTGCAGCAGCTCCGCCATGCGTGAAAGCACCTCGTTGTCGCGATGGAAGGTTTCGAGCTGGCGGACCGTCGCCGCCAGCGCCTGGTTGTTGCGGCGCATCGCAGCCTCGGTCTTGCGACGCGAGGCGGCCTCGCGCAGCAGGCTGCGATTGGCCTCGCGGATCGCCGCCAGCCTCGCCTCCAGCGTCGCCTGCGCGGCGCGCAGCGCTTCCTCCGTGCGGTGCAGCGCCGTGACGTCGCGCGCGACGGTGATCTCGCCGACGAGCTGACCGCGTGCATCGTGCAGCGGCGTCGTCTTGATGGCTACGCGCAGCACCTCACCGGTTTTCTTGCGCCGTTCGGTGGTCGACGAGGTCGGCCTGCCGGCGCGAATCCGCTCCAGCACCTTGGCATAATCGGATTCGGAAAGATCGGCGGCGTGCAGCTTGCGCAGCGGTCGGCCGATCGCCTCCTCGGCGGAAAAGCCGTAGAGCGAGACGGCCTCGCGGTTCCAGAAGGTGACCACCGCGTCCAGGTCCTTGACGATGACGGCTTCGCCGGACTGCTCGAGTACCTGCTCGAGTTGGCGCGCGCGCGCCTCATGCAGTTCGCCTTCGATGCGGCGAATCGGTACCGGCTTGATCGCTTTCATGCAATGACCTCCGCGGCGCCCATGTTGCGCCTGCCTGGCCGCTTCGTACAAGCACCGACTACAATTCGGACCCCATGAGCAGAGCAAACGCGATCCTGCATGCGGAGCGCTACTTCGACGAGGGCGGGTTCTTCGCCGACCTCGCGCGCCGCGTCGCCATCCCGACCGAAAGCCAGAACCCCGAGCGCGGCGCCGAGCTCGCACGCTACCTGAGCGGCGAGATGCGGCCCAGCTTCGAGCGACTGGGCTTCCGCTGCCGAGTGCTGCCGAACCCGGTCGACGGCGGCGGCCCGTTCCTGGTCGCCGAGCGGATCGAAGATCCGGCGCAGGTCACCGTGCTGTCCTACGGCCATGGCGACGTGATCCGCGGTCAGGAGCGGAGCTGGCGTGCGGGGCTCGACCCCTGGAAGCTGACGCGCGAGGGCGACCGGCTCTACGGC
Organism: Betaproteobacteria bacterium; assembly: GCA_016177575.1. GTDB lineage: Bacteria > Pseudomonadota > Gammaproteobacteria > Burkholderiales > SG8-39 > RBG-16-66-20. The sequence continues at coordinate 13,294 of JACOVA010000010.1, read as the reverse complement.
CGCGGCACCGCCGACAACAAGGGGCAGCATTCGATCAACCTGGGCGCGATCGCGGCGGCGCTGGAGGCGCGCGGCAAGCTGGGCTTCAATCTCAAGGTGCTGATCGAGACGGGCGAAGAGGTCGGATCGCCGGGCTTGCGGGAGTTCTGTTCGCAAAACAGGGACCTTCTGCGGGCCGATGCCCTGATCGCTTCGGACGGCCCGCGCCTCGCGCCGGAGCGGCCGACCATTTTTCTCGGCACGCGCGGCGCCTTCAACCTGGACCTGCTCGTGGATTTGCGCGCTGGCGCACATCACTCGGGCAACTGGGGCGGGCTGCTCGCCAATCCCGGCATCCTGCTTGCGCAGGCGCTCGCCTCGATCACCGGGCCGCGCGGGGAGATCAAGGTGCCGCAGTGGCGCCCGGACACGCTCACTCCATCGGTGCGCGAGGCGCTCGCCGGCCTCGAGGTGGACGGCGGCGCCGACAGCCCGGGCATCGACGCCGACTGGGGCGAGCCGGGGCTGACGCCCGCGGAGCGCGTGTTCGGCTGGTCGAGCTTCGAGGTGCTCGCCTTCACCACCGGCAATCCCGACCAGCCGGTGAACGCGATCCCGCCGCGCGCCAGCTGCCACTGCCAGCTGCGCTACGTGGTCGGCATCGACCCGGCCGAGATCGTGCCCGCGTTGCAGCGCCATCTCGCGCAGGCCGGTTTCCCGATGGTCAAGGTCACGCCGGCGCGCGATGGCTTCTTCGCCGCGACGCGCCTCGATCCCCGCCACCCCTGGGTGGTCTGGGCCAGGAAATCCTTGGAAAAAACGAGCAACAGGCCGACCGCGGTCCTGCCCAATCTCGGCGGCTCGCTGCCGAACGACATCTTCTCCGATCTGCTCGGCCTGCCGACGGTCTGGATCCCGCATTCCTACGCCTCGTGCAGCCAGCACGCGCCCGACGAGCACCTGCTTGCGCCGGTCGCGCGCGACGCGCTGCGGCTGATGGCGGGCCTGATGTGGGATCTCGGGGAAGCGCAATCGCTGCCGGCGCGCAACTGAATGGCCAAGTACGTGTACACGATGCGGCGCGTCTCCAAGACGGTGCCGCCGCAGCGCGCGATCCTGAAGAACATCTCGCTCAACTTCTTTCCCGGCGCGAAGATCGGCGTGCTCGGCCTGAACGGCTCGGGAAAGTCCACGCTGCTGCGCATCATGGCGGGCGAGGAGCAGAACTACGAGGGCGAGGTGATCCGCATGCCGGGCATCCAGGTCGGCTTCCTGCCGCAGGAGCCCGCGCTGGAAGCGCACAGGACCGTGCGCGAGACGATCGAGGCGGCCGCGGGCGACATCGCGGCGGCGAAGCAGCGGCTGGACGAGGTCTACGCCGCCTATTCCGAGGAGAACGCCGATTTCGACGCGCTCGCGGCGGAGCAGGCGAAGCTCGAGGCGATCGTAAACGCGGCCGGCTCGGGCCAGGAGCTGGAGATCGCCGCCGATGCTCTCAGGCTTCCGCCTTGGGAAGCCAGGATAGAAATCCTCTCCGGAGGAGAAAAGAGGCGGGTCGCATTGTGCCGGCTTCTCCTGTCCAAGCCTGACTTGCTGCTGCTCGACGAGCCCACCAACCACCTCGACGCCGAGAGCGTGGAGTGGCTGGAGCAGTTCCTGCAGCGCTTTCCCGGCACCGTGGTGGCGGTGACGCACGACCGCTACTTCCTCGACAACGCGGCCGGCTGGATCCTCGAGCTCGACCGCGGCTACGGCATCCCCTGGGAGGGCAACTATTCCTCCTGGCTGGAGCAGAAGGAGAGGCGCCTCGAGGTCGAAGCGAAGCAGGAGGAGGCGCGCATCAAGTCGATGAAGGCCGAGCTCGAGTGGGTGCGGCAGAACGCCAAGGGCCGGCAGGCGAAGTCGAAGGCGCGGCTGGCGCGCTTCGAAGAGCTGTCGCAGTACGAGCACCAGCAGCGCAACGAGACGCAGGAGATCTTCATCCCGGTCGCCGAGCGCCTCGGCAACGAGGTGATCGAGCTCGAGGACGTCTCCAAGGGCTACGGCGACCGGCTGCTGATGGAGAAGCTCTCCTTCAGGGTGCCGCCCGGCGCGATCGTGGGGATCATCGGCCCGAACGGCGCAGGGAAGTCAACGCTTTTTCGGATGTTGATCGAGAAGGAAAAGGCGGACAAGGGAAAAATTGCAATCGGCAAGACCGTGAAGATCGCCCATGTCGATCAGTCGCGCGAGAGCCTGCAGGGCGCCAAGACGGTGTTCGAGGACGTCTGCGGCGGGCAGGACTCGATCACGGTGGGCAAGTTCACCATGCCTTCGCGCACCTATCTGGCGCGCTTCAATTTCCGCGGCGCCGACCAGCAGAAGCCGGTCGGCCAGCTCTCGGGCGGCGAGCGCGGCCGGCTGCACCTCGCCAAGCAGCTGGTGTCGGGCGCCAACGTGCTGCTGCTCGACGAGCCTTCGAACGACCTCGACGTCGAGACGCTGCGCGCGCTAGAGGAGGCGCTGCTCGAGTTCGCGGGCAGCGTGCTGGTGATCTCGCACGACCGCTGGTTCCTCGACCGCATCGCGACCCACATCCTCGCTTTCGAGGGCGAGTCGCAGGCGGTGTTCTTCGCCGGCAACTACCAGGAGTACGAGGCCGACAAGCGCAAGCGCCTGGGCGAGGAGGCCGCGCGCCCGAAGCGCATCCGCTATAAGCCGCTGAAAGCGTAAAGGGGAGGATCGGGAGCAGGCGCCCGCGGACGACTAGAGCATCGCGCCCGGCCGGGCGAGCGCGAACTCGGTCAGGCGCGCCACCACCCAGTCGTAGGCCTCGTCCACCGAGTCGGTGCGGTGGAACAGCGTCAGGTCCTCGGGGCTGACGGTGCCGTGGCGCACCAAGGCGTCAAAATCGATGATGTCGTTCCAGTACCCGGTGCCGAACAGCACGATCGGCATCGGCTTCTTCATCTTCTTCGTCTGCACCAGGGTGAGCGTCTCGAACAGCTCGTCCAGGGTGCCGAAGCCGCCCGGAAAGGCGATCATCGCCTTCGCCAGGTAGGCGAACCAGAATTTGCGCATGAAGAAGTAGTGGAAGTGGAACGACAGGCCGCGCGTGATGTATTCGTTGTCGGTCTGCTCGACCGGGATCGAGATGCCGATCCCGGCGGTGATGCCGCGCGCCTCCGACGCTCCCCGGTTGGCCGCCTCCATGATGCCCGGGCCGCCGCCGGTGGTGACGACGAAGCGCCGCTCCTTCGACGCCAGGCCCTTGGACCATTGCGTCAGGCGGAAGGCGAGCTCGCGCGCCGCCTGGTAGTACCTCGAATCGGGCGCGGCGCGCGCCGAGCCGAAGAACACGATCGTGTCCTCGAGGCCGTGCTCCTCGAAGCGCGCCTTCGGCTCCAGGTACTCGGCGAGGATGCGCAGCGCGCGCGCGTCCTTGCTGTTGATGAATTCTGCGTTGTGGTACGCCTTGACTCGCTTTTTCAACCTCTACCCTCGAAAGGCATTTTTGTCGCTTTGATGGTCAGGAACAGCACGTTGGTCTCGATTGGGAAGTTGGCCATGTGCAGCACCGCCTGGCCGACGTGGGCGACGTCCATCAGCGGCTCGACCTTGATCGAGCCGTCGGCCTGCGGCACGCCCTTCGCCATGCGCTCGGCCATCTCGGTGCGCGCGTTGCCGATGTCGATCTGGCCGACCGCGATGTCGTATTTGCGGCCGTCGAGCGCGCCGCTCCTGGTGAGCCCGCTCACCGCGTGCTTGGTGGCGGTATAGGGCGCCGAGCCCGGGCGCGGCGCGTGCGCCGAGATCGAGCCGTTGTTGATGATGCGGCCGCCGCGCGGGCTCTGGTCCTTCATCACCCTGAAGGCCTCCTGCATGCACAGGAACATGCCGGTGAGGTTGATGTCGACCACGTACTGCCACTTGTCGAGCGCAATCTCCTCCAGCGATGCGCCCGGCGCGTTGACGCCCGCGTTGTTGAACAGCACGTCCACGCGGCCCCATTTCTGCTTCACCGCCGCGAACAGCGCCCTGACCGAATCCTGCTTCGAGACGTCGGTCGGTACGCACAGCGCGTTGGCGACGGCGCCGGATTCCTGCGCCGTCTTCTCCAGCGCGTCCTGGCGCCGCCCCGCGAGCGCAACCTTGTAGCCGCCCTTGAGAAGCGCGAGCGTGGCAGCCTTGCCTATGCCGCTGCCCGCCCCGGTGACGATAGCGATCCTGTCCATGAATGAGCCCTCACGCGCGCCGAAGTGCGCGCATGGTAACTCATTCAGGAACGGTCGCCGTTCCCCTTGCGGTGCTCCTTGCGCTCCACCTGGCGCCGCTCGCGCTGCTGCTCCTTCTGCGCATGCGGCCGCCGGACCTGCGGGCGCGCTTCCGGCGCACGGCGCGGCTCGGCCGGCGCCGAGGCGCTGCGGTCGGTCCTGTTCCTTTGCCTGTGCTCCTCGCGCTGCCTCGGCGGCGGCGTCAGCACCTGCGAATTCCGCAGGTCGCGCGCCGGCGGCTTCTGGTAGCGATGCTCGCGCCGCTCTGCGTTGGCGGCCGCGAACTGCTTGCGCACGCCCACGTCGCGGTACTCGACGCCGCGCCGGTGGCCCGGGTCGTGCTGCCAGCGGCCGGGTGCCGCGACGACCGTCGTGCGATTCACCACCGTCGTGCGGCTCACCACCGCCGGCGGGCGGTAGTAGTAGTTGTTGACGTGCACCACGCGCACGTGCCGGTGACGCCAGTCGAAATCGCCGAAGAAGAACCCCGCCGAGATGCCGACCGGGGCGCCAAACCAGAGGCTCACCGACACGCCCGGCCGGTAGGCGTGGTAGCCGGGCCACGGCGCCCACGCGACGGGCCGGTAGGCCGGCCACCACCACGGCCCGTAGACCACGTACGGGTCGTAGTACGGCACGTAGAGGTAGTGGGGCCGCGCCGGCACGATCAAGATCGCCGCGCCTTCTTGCTGCACCTGGATGTGCTCGTTCGATTGCAGGTTGCCGGCGGCGTGCGCCCGCTGGCGCAGCTGCTGCACCGTTTCCATCACGTGCGGCTGCTGCGCGAGGAAGGCGTCGCCGAGCGAGCGCGTCCATTCCAGGTTCTCGTCCATGCGCTGCAGCACCTGCGGGAAGGCGACCAGCGACTTGACGCTCGGATCCCAGTCCATGTCCTGTACCGCGCGCACCGCGTCGTCGCCCTGCAGGCGCGGGTTGGCGCGCGTCCAGCGCGCCGCCTCGACCACCTCGAGCGGGTAGGTCGCGGCCATCAGGATCTGCGACAACAGCGGATCGGGATAGAGCGCGATCGGCGCCAGCATGCGGTCGAGCTCGGCCTGCGAGTAGGTGTGCTGCGCCTGCGCAAAGGCGGGCGGCGCCGCAAGCATCAGCGCCAGCAGTCCGGCGAGCATCCGTTTCACGATCAGCGTCATGGGCGCCTCCTTGCTCCACATAACGCTTCGACCCGCATTGCGCCGTCCGCGATGCGAGCTAAATTGAAACAACATGTAATCGCCCGCCGGTGTCTCCCTGCGGCGACAGGCCGGATTCCTAAGCCTTTGATCCGGCGCGCAGCGAGCCATGGCACGCCAGTTGCAACTCTCTGCCGCCTGATGAGAGTACTGCTCTTGCTCGCAGCCGCGGCGCTCGGCCTTCCCGAGGCGAACGCACAATCTCAGCCGAGCGCCTGGTTCCGCAAGCTCGACCGCAATCGCGACGGCTATCTGCAGCGGGGCGAGATCGCGCAGATGCGCGGCGTCGCGCGCGCCTTCGACGAGGCCGACGCCGACCACGACGGCAAGCTCACGCCGCAGGAATTCATCGACGCCGAAGTGATCGCGCACAGCGCGAAGCTGCCGGCGCTGCCGCAGGACAAGCCGATCACCGAGAAAGTCCGGCGCGAGCTGGCGCGCGAGCCGGAGCTGAAGGAAGTCGGGCTGGGCGTGAGGACGCACCGCGGGCGCGTCACGCTCTCGGGCAAGGTGCGCGACGAAAGCCAGCGCGAGCTCGCCATCAAGACCGCCTCCGCGGTCGAGGGCGTCAGCGCCGTCGGCGACGCGATGACGCTGCGCTAGGTTTTCTGCAAGCTAGCGGCCGACGAACTTCGGCGTTCGCTTCTCCATGAACGCCTTGCGGCCTTCCTTGTGGTCTTCGCTGGCGAAGCACGCCTCGACCATCTTCACCGCCTTGGCGAGGTCGCGCTCGGCCGGATCCCTGAGCGCCTGCTGCGCGGCGAACTTCGCCGCCGCCACGGTGAGCGGGGCGTTCTCGGCGATCATCGCGCACAGCTCGGCGGTCGCCTTCGCCAGCTGGTCCACCGCCACCACCTTGCTCACGAAGCCCATGCGCAGCGCTTCGCCGGCGTCGAACTTGCGCGCGGTGAAGAAGATCTCCATGGTGTTGGCCGCGCCGAGCACGTTCATGAAGCGGCGCACGCCCGAGGGGCTGTAGCCCAGGCCGAGGCGCGCCGCGGGCATGCGGAACACCGCGTCCTCGGCGGCGATGCGGAGGTCGCAGGCGGCGGCGAATCCCAGGCCACCGCCGATGCAGATGCCGCGGATGCTCGCGATCACGGGCTTCGAGGCCTTCATCGGCGCAAGGTAGGCCTGCTCGACCGCCTTGTTGTACTCGACCTGCGCCTCGACCGTGCCGCGCAGCTTCTCGAACTGCGAGATGTCGGCGCCCGAGATGAACGCCTTCTCGCCCTCGCCCCTGCAGACGATGACGCGCACCGCGGGATCGGCGTCGAGATCGGCGATCGCCTTCGGCACCGCATGCCACATGTCGAAGGTCATGGCGTTCATTCTCGGCGGGTTCGAGAACGTCACCGTCGCCACGCTGCCCTCGATACTGGTCCTGAGCTCAGCCATCAGACGATTCCTTCGCTTCTGAATTTTTTTACGTCCTGAGAATTAAAACCCAATTCGACAAGAATCTCCTCGTTGTGCTCTCCGCGCTCGGGCGAAGCGGCGACCAGCTTCGCCGGCGTGCGCGAGAGCTTCACCGGCTGGTTGACCAGGCGCAGCCGGCCGAGCGTCCTGCTCTCGACCTCGGCCGCGGCCTGCACGTGCTGCACCTGCGGGTCGGCGAACACCTTGTCCATGGTGTAGATCGGGCCGCAGGGAACGCCGCCCTTGTTGAGGATCTCCACCCATTCCGCGCTGGTCCTGGTCGCGAAGCCCTTGTTGAGCTCGGCGTTCAGCGCCTTGCGGTTCGCCGCGCGCCCCTCGGCGGTCCTGAAATCCGGGTGCTCGAACAGGTCGGGCCGGTCGATCGCGTCGCACACGCGCTGCCACATCTTGGTGCCGGTGGCGGCGACGTTCATGTGCCCGTCGGCGGTGGTGTAGGCCGAGGTCGGCATGCTGGTCGGGTGGTCGTTGCCGACCTGCGCCGGCACTTCGCCCGACATCGTGTAGCGCGCCGCCTGGAAGTCGAGCAGCTGTATTCCCGCCTGCAGCAGGCTCGACTGCACCCACTGGCCCTCGCCCGAGGACTCGCGCTCGACGAGCGCGGTCAGGACGCCGAGCGCGGCGAGCAACCCTGCGCCCACGTCAGCCACCGCGCAGCCGACGCGCATCGGGCCGCCGCCCGGATGCCCGGTCACCGACATGATTCCGGACAGGCCCTGGGCGATCTGGTCGAAGCCCGGGCGCTCACGGTACGGGCCGTCCTGGCCGAAGCCGGAGATGCTCGCGAGGATGACCCGGGGATTGGCGGCCTTCAGCGATTCGTAGCCGATGCCGAGCCGGTCCTTGACGTCGGGGCGGAAATTCTCGACCACCACGTCGGCGGTCTTCACCAGCCGCATGAAGATCTCCTTGCCCTGCGGCGCCTTGAGATCGAGCGTGATCGAGCGCTTGTTGCGGTGCAGGTTCTGGAAATCCGGCCCTTCGCGCGGGCCGCCCATGTCCTCGGCCACGGTGTTCTCGATCTTGATCACGTCGGCGCCGAAATCGGCGAAGTGGCGCACGCAAGTCGGCCCGGCGCGCACGCGCGTCAGGTCGAGAATGCGGATCCCGGCGAGGGCGGGGGACGCAGAAATGCGGGGCATGACGCTTCGAAAGAGTTTTCTCGAAGCGCGATTCTACGCGGTCCGGCCCTTCCGCAGGCCATCCAGGCTCCATGCGCCGGCGCCCGCGAAGACGAGGTATAGAAAGGCGAAACAGTAGAGCACGGCGAGCTCGCCCTGGTTCAGCATCGGCAACAGCACCTGCCCCCGGCTGGCATGCGCCATGAAGTAGGCCACGGCCATGAATCCGCTGAGCAGGAACGCGACCTGCCGGGTGAAGAGCCCGACGAGCAGCAGCGCGCCGCCGAGCACCTCGAGCACGCCGGCCAGCCCAGCCAGAGACACGAGTTGCAGGCCGTCGAACATCGGCAGGTGCGGCACGCCGAAGAGCTTTGCTGTCCCATGCGGGATGAACAGGTACGCCGTCACGATGCGCAGCGCTGCCAGTGCACGCGGCCGCCAGCTTTCCAGGAATGCGCTGTCGAAGGTCACTGGATTGCCCTTTCAGCGGCAGCCCTGGTCAGCTCGCCGCTCTGGTAATCGCGGATCGCCTGCTCGATCTCCTCGCGCGTGTTCATCACGAACGGGCCGTACTGCACCACCGGCTCGCGCAGCGGCCGCGCGGCGAGCAGCAGGAGGCGCGCGCCGTCGCCGCCTGCGCGCAGCTCGATGCGCTCGCCCGAGCCCAGCACGCCCGCGTCGTGCGTCTTCAGGGTGCGCTCGCCGATCTCGAGGCTGCCCTCGAACGGGTAGGCGAAGACCGAATAGCTTTGCGGAATTGTCGTTGCAAAGCTTTCTTCCGCCTTGAGCTCGATATCCCAATACAGAGGCTCGGTAGAGCCCCCTTGAACCGGACCGGCTGTTCCATTCAACGTTCCAGCAATCACCTTCGCGCGGCCGCCACCCGGCAGATCGATCACCGGAATCTCGGATGCCGGGATGTCGCGGTAGCCGGCGGGCTTCATCTTCTGCTTCGCCGGCAGGTTGATCCAGAGCTGGAAGCCGCGCATGCGGCCGCGCTCCTGCTGCGGCATCTCCGAGTGGATGATGCCGCGGCCCGCGGTCATCCACTGCACGCCGCCGCTCTTCAGGTCGCCGCGGTTGCCGAGATGGTCCTCGTGCAGCATGTGGCCGTCGAGCAGGTAGGTCACCGTCTCGAAGCCGCGGTGCGGGTGCGCCGGAAAGCCGGCGACGTAGTCGTCGGGATTCTCGGAGGAAAATTCGTCCAGCATCAGGAACGGGTCGACGCGCAGGTCGTTGGCGCGCCCGAGGCTGCGGCGCAGCTTCACGCCCGCGCCGTCGGCGGCCGGGACCGATTCGATGATTCTCTGCAGCTTGCGTGTCGTCATGACGGGGCTCCTCAGGCGAGCGCTGGCACCAGCTTGCCGATCGCATCGTACGCTTTCGACAATGCGGCCTGGCGCTGCGTTTCGCCGATCGCCAGCCCTTCCGCGTACACGAATTCCACCTGCGTGATGCCGAGGAAGGCGAGGAAGTCGCGCACGTAGGCGGTCTGGGTGTCGAGCGCGCTGCCGGCGTAGATCCCGCCGCGCGCGGCGAAGGCATAGGCTTGCTTGCCCGTGAGCAGCCCCACCGGCCCCTTCTCCGTGTAGCGGAAGGTGACGCCGGCGCGCGCGATGTGGTCGAAGTAGGCCTTGAGCGTGGAGGGCACGCCGAAGTTGTACATCGGCAGGCCGAGCACGATGACGTCGGCTTGCTTCAGTTCACCGACGAGCTGATCGGAGTAATCGACGACGCTTTGCTGCGCCTCGGTGCGCGACTCCGGCTTGGCAAGAAAAGCCCCAAACCTCTGCGCATTGATATGCGGTACCGGGTCGCGCGCCAGGTCGCGCACGACCAGCTGCGCCTCCGGATCGCGCTCGCGCAGCGCGGCGACGAACTGCGCCGCCATGCGGCTCGACTGGCCGGCGTCGGAAAGGATGCTCGTATTCAGTTGCAGGATCGTTTTCATGAGGACTCCTCGCTTTCGGATGCCTCATTGAACTATTGGACAGGTAGATGATAAATGGGGAAAATATGCTCCAGTTGATCTATGAAATAGATAAATGAACGTCACGCTCGAGCAGTGGAAGGCCCTGATTTCTGTCGTGGATTCAGGTGGATATGAAAAGGCGGCCGAGGCCTTGAACAAGAGCCAATCGTCCGTGACCTACGCAGTGCAAAAGCTCCAGTCGCAGCTCGGCGTAAAGGCGTTCGAGGTCAAGGGGCGCAAAGCGGTGCTCACGCCGACCGGGCAGCTGCTTTATCGACGCGCGCGCGTGCTGGTCGAGGAGGCGGCCGCCGTCGAGCGCGCCGCGCGCAAGCTCTCCGCCGGATGGGAGGCGCAGATCGGAATCGCGGCGGAAGTCGTCTTCCCGACCTGGCTGATGCTGCGCTGCCTCGAGCGCTTCGGGGCCGAAAGCCCGCATACGCGCATCGAGCTGATCGAATCGGTGCTCGGCGGCACGCCCGAAGCGCTGCTGCAGGGACAGGCGGACCTTGCGATCACCGGCATCGTCCCGGCCGGGTTTCTGGGCGAGCCGCTGATGCGATTACGCTTCGTGCTGGTCGCGCATCCGGACCATCCGCTGCACGGGCTGGGCCGGCCCGTGACGATGCAGGACCTGCGCGCGCATCGCCAATTGGTGGTGCGCGAGTCGGGCGTGAAGCGCGCCACGCGCACCCGGGTGGAGGCGGCGGAGCGCTGGACCGTGAGCTACATGACGACCTCGATCGAAGCGGCGCGCCGCGGCCACGGCTATGCCTGGCTTCCCGAATACAAGATCCGCGACGAGCTGGCCGCGGGAGCGCTCAAGCCGCTGCCGCTGCGCGAGGGCGGCGAGAGCTTCGGCCAGCTCTACCTGGTGCTCGCCGACGCGGACGCGGCGGGGCCCGGCACGCGGCGGCTGGCCGCTATCATTCGCGAGTCGGTCGCCGAGGCCTGCGCGAGGGAAGGGGAGCGGCAATGAAATCCTGGTGGATCGCGAGCGGCGCGGGCGGCACGTCGCTGGAATTGCGCGAGGTGCCGGAGCCCGCACCCAGGGCGGGGGAGCTGCTCGTGCGCGTGCGCGCCGCGGGCCTCAACCGGGGCGAATTCATCGGCGGCTACGGCCTTGCCGGCGGCGACGCGGCCAAGCCCGGCGGCATCGAATGCGCCGGCGAGCTGCTGCGCGTGGGCGAAGGCGTGACGGGCTTCGATGCGGGCGACCGGCTGATGGGCCGCGCCGCCTTCGCGTTCTCCGAGCTCGCCGTGCTGCGCGCCAGCGACGCGGTTCGCGTGCCGGACCGGCTGTCCTGGGAGGAGGCGGCGGGCGCGAGCATCGCCTATCTCACCGCCTACGACATGCTCTGGCCCGGCGGCGAGCTCAGGGCCGGCGAATGGCTGCTGGTGGCCGGCGCATCCGCGGGCGTCGGCGTCGCCTCGATGCAGCTCGGCAAGCTGATCGGCGCGAAGGTGGCCGGTACTTCGGGGTCGGCGGAAAAACTTTCGAAGCTGCAGGCGCTGGGGCTCGACCTGGCCCTGCAGAACCGCAACGGCGGCTTCGCCGAGCGCGTCATGGCGGCGACCGCAGGCAAGGGCGTGAACCTGGTGGTGAACAACGTCGGCGGCAGCGTGTTCGGCGAGTGCGTCCGCGTGCTGGCCTACCAGGGGCGCCTGGCGACCGTGGGCTACGTCGACGGCATGGTCGCGGCCGAGCTCGACCTCGCGGCGCTGCACGCCCGGCGCCTGAGGATCTTCGGGGTGTCGAACAAGATGCGCAGCGGCGCCGAGATCGCCGAGGGCGTGCGCGGCTTCGTGCGCGACGTGCTGCCCTCGATCGCGAGCGGCCACCTGCGCCCGCTGATCGACAAGGTCTATCCGTTCGCCGAGCTGCCCGCGGCCAAGGCGCGCATGGAAGCCAACGCGCACCTCGGCAAGATCGTCATTCGCTCCTGAGCGCGCGCAGCCGCTCGCGCACCAGCGCGATGTGGATGCGCAGCGTATAGAGCTGGTCGGTGTAGGCGAGGGGCACCACGACGTGCTCGGCCTTGGCGTCGAGCTTGTCGAGCTCGGCGAGCAATTCGCGGCGCGGCGCCGCCTCGCGCGCCAGGTCATCCTCGATGCGGCGCAGGTTGCGGTACCAGCGGAAGATGCGCCTGCGGATGCGGAACTGGTACAGGGGCGGCAGGATGCGCGAGAGCGGGATCAGCACCGCGACGATCGAGATCAGCGCCACCCACATGCGGTCGACCAGGTTGGCGAGCCAGAACGGCAGGTAGCGCTGCAGCATCGGCGGGCCGTTGCGGTAATAGCGCTCGGCGTCGCGCGCGAGCGGAAACTCGCTGTTGAGGGGCGAGGGGAACTGGCCCGAGCGCGAGATCCAGCCGCTGCCGCCGTGGATGCGCCCCGCGGCCTGCACGAACAGCTGGATCAGCGCGGGGTGGATGTCCTCGCGCGCCACCAGCGAGCTGGTCGCCGCGACCAGGTTGACGTCGTGCGGCGGCACCTTGCGCGACAGGTCGACCACGCCGCTCGGCAGCGTCACCTGGTTGAGGAAGTTGTAGCGCCGAGCGTAGGCTTCGGCCTGCGTGAATTCGAACAGCCGGATGCCCGGCGTCTGCAGCAGCATCTGGATCAGCGGCGACTCCGGCGCCGAGACGAGCGCCATCGCGTCCAGGTTGCCGCCGAGCAGTGCCACCACCCCCGGGGTGAGGTCGTGGTTGCTGCGCCGGATGTCGTCGCGCTCCATCAGGTTCGCGCGCAGCAGCCGCGACATGACCCCGGGAATGCCGCTGCCGCGCGCGCCGACGTTGACGCGCAAGCCGCGCAGCTGCGCAAAATCGGCGAGCACGCCGTCCTTGCTGATTTTCTTCGCCGTATCGACGCGGTAGAAGATCCATACCGGCTCGTAGAACATGCTGCCGAGCGAGATGAGCGGAAGCTTCTCCTCCTTGCCGTCGTCGCGCAGGCGCTCGCTCGAGCCGCCCTGCACGAAGGCGATCTGCACGTCCTGCCTGGGGTCGCGCAGCAGGCGCAGGTTCTCGCGCGACCCGGCCGTGGGCCGCAGCACCACCTCGATGCCGAAGAGCTTGAGCTCCTCGGCGTAGCGTTTGCCGAATTCCGCGTAGGCGCCCTGCTCGGGGCCGGTCGCGAGCGCCACGCGCTTCGGCGGTGCGGGCTTGAGCAGGTAGAAGGCGCCCGCCAGCAGCACCAGCGCGAGAACGACAAACGGGCCCGCGGTGACGGCGAGGTCCCGCACCGAGAGCAGCGTGTCGCGGATGGTGCGCGCCATTGCTGCCGACTATACCCGAGCCGGGCGCAAACAACGGCCTTGCCGTCGCCGCGAGGCGACGG
>JACOVA010000119.1 GCA_016177575.1 Betaproteobacteria bacterium | reverse complement strand
GCTGAAGGGGCGGAATTTTATCAGCCCTCGCGGGTCATTCGCCAGCGTAGCGTGTCGTGTCGCGCACTCCGGCAGCGTCGAAACCGGCGCGGCGGATGCGGCAGGCATCGCAGGCGCCGCAGGCGCGGCCTTCGGCGTCGGGCTGGTAGCAGGAAACGGTGATGGCCGGGTCCACGCCGAGCTCGAGGGCGAGCTGAACGATTTTCGCTTTCGGCAAGTCCACGAGCGGGCCGCGGACTTCGATTTTCCTGCCCTCGACCGCAGCCTTGGTGGCGAGGTTTGCCATCGCCTCGAACGCTCGCAGGTACTCGGGGCGGCAGTCCGGGTAGCCGGAGTAGTCGACCGCGTTCGCGCCCATGAAGATGTGCCCGGCGCCCAGTACCTCGGCCCAGCCGAGCGCGAGCGAAAGCAGGATGGTGTTGCGCGCCGGGACGTAGGTCACCGGGATGCCGCCTTTCACGCCCGCGGTCGGGACTTCGATCGCGCGGTCGGTGAGCGCCGAGCCGCCGATCGCGCTCAGATCGAGCTTCAGGACCAGGTGCCGCGCCGCTCCCAATGCAGAAGCAATCTTTCCTGCAGAAACCAATTCCGCCGCGTGGCGCTGGCCGTAGTCGACCGAGAGGCAGAAGCACTCGTAGCCCTCGCGCTTTGCCCAGGCGAGCGTGGTGGCGGAATCCAGCCCGCCCGAGAGCAGGACAACGGCCTTCTTCAGCGTTTGAGTCTTTGCTTCGCGCTCGCCGCCGCGACGCTGGCGGGGTATTTGGCGAGCAGTCCCTCGAGCGTCCGCTGCGCGTTGCGCCGCTCGCCCAGCGCCTCCTGCGAGGAGGCGATGTTGAGCATGGCGTCGGGCGCCTTGCCGTCCTCGGGCCAGGCCGAAAGCACCTTCTGCCAGGCCGCGATCGCCTGCTTGTGATCGCGCTGCGCGGAATGGGCGTTGCCGATCCAGAACTGCGCGCTGGGCGCGAACCTGCTCTGCGGGTAGGTCACGAGCAAGCCATGGAAGGCCGAGATCGCGAGCGGGTAGTTGCCGAGCTTGAACTGGTTGAGCGCCGCTTCGTAGGCCTTGACCTCGGCGGCAGGCGGCCCGGCTTCGGCCGGCGGCTTCTCGGCTGCCGCCTCCTTCGGCTGCTCGAGCTTGCGCAGCCGCGTGTCGATGTCGACGTAGAGGTCCTTGCCGCGCTTGTCGGCGGTGTCGAGCTGGTTCTGCATCACCTCGACCTGGCCCCGCAGCCGCGCGATCTCGCCTCTCAGGGCCTCGATCTGCGAGGCAAGCTCGATGAGCGCGCGCCGGTCCTCGAGCCTGCCCAGACGCTCCTCGACCAGCCTCGCCGTCTCGTCGAGGCGCTTGCGCAGCTCTTCGACCCTCGCACGCGCGACGTCGTCCTCGAAAAGGGCGTGCGCGGGCGCTGCGGCCAGGCTGAGCGCGGCGGCGAGCATTGCGCCGAGCGCCGGCCCGAGCACCGCGGCGCGGCCCGCGCGGCGCATCAATACTCGCCCTGGTAGAGGATGTCGCTGCGGCGGTTCTGCGACCAGGCGCTCTCGTCGTGCCCCTCGGACTTGGGCTTCTCCTCGCCCAGGCTCACCGACTCGATCTGGTCCTCGCGCGCGCCGAGCAGCTTGAGCATGCTCTTGACGCCTTCGGAGCGGCGCTGCCCGAGCCCGACGTTGTACTCGCGGCTGCCGCGCTCGTCGGTGGTGCCCTGGATCAGCATCTAGCTCTGCGGATTGTCGCGCAGGTACTTGGCGTGCGCCTCGATCAGCGGCTTGTACTGGTCCTTGATGTCGTACTGGTCGTAGTCGTAGTAGATCGAGCGCCGCGACAGGATGCTGCTCGGGTCGGTGAGCAGGTTCCGCCCCTGCCCCTTGCCGGTCAGGTCCACCTTGGAGACCTGCTGGTCCGGCACCGCCTGGCTCTTCGCGCCCGCGCTCTTCGCCTTGCCTTCCTCGACGTCGGCGGGCGATTGCTCCGCGGTCGGCGAGGCCGCGCAGGCCGCAAGCGCTGCGCTCATCACTGCGATCCAGATTGCACGCATATGCCACCTCCGGTTCATCTGATGAAAGGTCCCCAGGCCGGCTCGCGCACGTCGCCGCCGGCGTAGGGCACACGCTGCTTGATGCGCCCGTCGACGGAGACCGCCGACAGCACGCCGCGGCCGGCATTGACCGTGGCGAGCAGGATCATGCGGCCGTTGGGCGCGAAGCTCGGGGATTCGTCCTTGTCGCTGTCGGTGAGCGTCTGCACCTGGCGGGTCGCGAGATCGAGCACCGCGACCTGGAACCTGCCGCCGTTGCGCGCGATGTAGGCGAGGCTCTTGCCGTCCGGGCTGACGCGCGGCGACACATTATAGCCGCCCTCGAAGGTCACCCGCTGCGCCGCGCCGCCGCCCGCCGGCATGCGGTAGATCTGCGGGCTGCCGCCCCGGTCGGAGGTGAAGTACAGCGTCTGGCCGTCGGGCGAGAACACCGGCTCGGTGTCGATCGAATTGCTGTTGCTGATGCGGCGCCGGGCGCCGCTGCCGTCGGCGTTGATGAGGTAGATCTGCGAGCCGCCATCGACCGACAGCACCACCGCGAGCGTGCTGCCGTCGGGCGACCAGGCCGGCGCCGAGTTCGAGCCCTTGAAGTTCGCCACCGCCTGGCGCCGGCCGTCCTGCAGCGAGTGCACGTAGATCACCGGCTTCTTGTTCTCGAAGGAAACGTAGGCGAGGCGCCGGCCGTCGGGCGACCAGGCGGGCGAGATGATCGGCTCGTGGGAGGCGAGCGCGGTCTCCTCGCCGGCGCCGTCGGCGTCGGCGATCTGCAGCTCGAAGCGGTTGCCGCGCTTGACCACGAAAGCGATGCGCGTCGAGAACACCCCCTTCTCGCCGGTGAGCTTCTCGTAGATGAAGTCGGCGACGCGGTGCGCGGTGGTGCGCGCCTGCTGGCGCGAGAGCGTGTAGGCGACGCCCGAGAGGTCGGCGCCCTTGACGGTGTCGAACAGCTTGAAGCGGACCTCGAATCGGCCGTCGGGCCGCGCCGCGACCGAGCCGAGCACCAGCGCGTCGGCGAGGCGCGCGCGCCACTCGGCATAGTTGACGCTGGCGGCCTCGGTCGGCGGCGGCCGCAGGGCCGGAACCTCCACGGTGCGGAACAGGCCGCTGCGCTCGAGGTCGGCGCGCACCACGGTGCTGATGCCCGGCGCGAGCGCGCCCTCGCCGGCAAAGGGCACGATCGCGATCGGGATGCGCTGCGCCCCGGCGCCGGTGATCTCGATCGAGAGCTGGGCCGAGGCGGTGCAGGCGGCACCGAGCAACAGGATCGCCGCGAGCAGCTTGCGCATGGCGCGATTATATTGGATCAAGCGGGCGGAACTTCAGCTCTAGGCTGCGCTGGAACAGCTCGGGCCTGTCGGGTCTGGGCAACGGCGAGGACTTGAGGATCGCGCGCTCGACCGCCGCGTCGTAGCCCGCGTGGCCGCTCGATTTGCGCAGCTTCGCCGAGAGCACCTCGCCGGTGGGCAGCTGCACCACGTCGAAGACCGCCTGCGGATTGCCCTTCAGGTCGGGCGGCAGCACGATGTTGGCGCGGATCTTGGCGCGGATCCTGTCGACCCAGGTCGCGAGCGCCTTGCTGCTCGCCGAGGCGGCGTCGCGCGCGAGCTGCTCGCGGATCTGCGCGCGCTCGCGGTCGATCGCGAGCGACGCCTGCTCGCGTGCCAGCGCCTCGCGCATGCGCTTTTGCGTTTCGTCCACCCTGGGCTTCAACGGCTCGGCCTTGGCAACGGGTTTGGGCGGCGCGGCCTTCGCAACGGGCTTGGGCTTCGGCGGCTCCTTGACCGCGATTTCGGGCTTCTCGATGCGCGGCGCGGGCTTCGGGGGCGGGGCCGGCTCGACCTTGGCCTCGGGCTTGGGCGGCTCCGGCTTGCGCGGCTCCGCCGCGGCGGGCGGCGCCGGCTGCCGAGGCGCCTCCCAGAGCTCGACCGTCACGGTCTCGGGCGGGCGGCTCTGCCAGCGCACGCCGAAGACCAGGAACGCGAACAGCAGCAGATGCACCGCCAGCGCGAGCAGCGCCGAGGAAACGCGGCCCGGATCGGAGCGCTCGAAGAGTACCGCGGCGCTCATTGGCGCGGCTTCACCTGCAGGCCGACGCGCTCCACGCCCTGGCTGCGCAGCTCGTCCATGAGCTGCAGCACCGCCTCGTATTTCACGTTCCTGTCGCCCGCGATCAGCACCGGGGTCTTGGGGTCCTTGACCAGCTTCACGATCTCGCCGCGCGCGACCGGCCGCTCGGCGAGGATGCGTCCGGCGGCGTCGCGCTCGCGCACCAAGACTTCGCGGTCCTCGGTGATCACGATCTCGATCGGCACCAGCCTGGGCGCGCTCGCCTTGTCGACCGAGGGCAGCTCGATCACGCCCGGCGTCACGAGCGGCGCCGTGACCATGAAGATGACGAGCAGCACCAGCATCACATCGACGTAGGGCACGATGTTGATCTCGTGCATCGGGCCGCGCTTCGAGTGCAGCCTCATTCCGCGATGCCGTCGTCGCGCGGATCGGCCTGGTGCCCGCCGGCGCAGTTGAAGTAGGAGTAGGTGAGGAAGTAGCGCGCCGGATGGTAATGGTTCGCCGCCGAGAACGGCTCCTGGAACTTGCCCTGCGCCAGCTCGCGCCGCACGAAGAAGGCGTTGAGCCCGGTGATGTTGCAGCCGACCAGCGCGTAGCCGCGTGCCGACATCAGATCGTTGAGCGACTCGAGCGAGGCGCCGAAATGGTCGCTGCCCTGCCAGCGGTACTCGGGGTCGTAGGGCATGCGCCAGCGCAGCGGCGGCGCATAGCGCGCGTTGTACTCGACCACCACCACCCTGGGCGCGACCGCCGAGAGCGCTGCCAGCACGTAGTAGTCGTTGCCGTCGATATCGATGCTCAGCAGGTCGATCTCGCCCCGCACGCCGGCCGCGGCAAGGATCGGCTCGGCGTTCTCGGCCGTGACCACGGCGTTGCGCAGCGCGAGCCGGCCCGCGCCCAGCCAGCGCGGAAAGCGCTCCCGGATCGCGCGCGCGTACGGCTCGACGGCCTCGACCCAGAGGCCGCTCCAGCCCGCGAACAGCAGCGCGAGGGTGTTGTTCTCGACGCCCTGCTCGACGCCGATCTCGACGAAGCGGCGCGAGCCCGCGCCGATGCGCCGGAAGATCTCCTGCAGGATGCCGTCCTCGTCGTTCTGCGAGAACACCTTGTGCCCGGAGCGCTCGAGGCGCAGCGGATCGGCATAGCGCTCGTCGCGCAGGATGTCGCGCAGGTGCGCCTCGCCCGAGGCGATCGCGCCGTAGGCGGCCCAGAACAGCAGCTTTTCGAGCGGCGGCGCGCTGGCGTCGCCGGTGGAGGCTGGCAGCGCGCTCACGGCCGGCTCACCTCCCCGCCTGCCGCTGCAGGATGTTGGAGAACTCCTCCATGAAGCTCTCGAAGCGGATCGCGAGGCGATCGATGTCGTGCGAGAAGCGGTTGTAGGCGACCACCGCAGGGATCGCCGCGAACAGGCCGATCGCGGTGGCGACCAGCGCCTCGGCGATCCCCGGCGCGACCTGGGCGAGGGTCGCCTGCTGCACGTTGGCGAGGCTGCGGAAGGCGTGCATGATCCCCCACACGGTGCCGAACAGCCCGACGTAGGGGCTCACCGAGCCGGTCGAGGCGAGGAACGCGAGTCGGCGCTCGAGGTGGTCCATCTCGCGCTGGTAGGTGGCGCGCATGGCGCGCCGCGCCCCGTCGACCATGACGTTGGGCTCGGTGCCGCGCTGCGCCCGCAGCTTGGTGAACTCGCGGTAGCCGGCCTCGAAGATGCGCTCGAGCGACCCGATCGTGTGCCGGGCGTTCACCGCCCCCTGGTACAGCGCATTGAGGTCGTTGCCGCTCCAGAACTCGCGCTCGAACTTCTCGGTCTGCTCGCTCGCGCGCCGGATGCCGAACCATTTGCGGAAAATGAACATCCACGACATGAACGACACCGCGAGCAGCAGCACGATCACCGCCTTCACCACCAGCGAGGCGTTGGCGATCAGGTGCCAGAGCTCGAGGTCCTGCGTGACGTTCATGCCGCGATCCTCGCCGCGAGGGCTTCGGGCAGGGGCTGCGGGCGCATGTCGCGGTGCCGCACGCAGGCCGCCTGGATGCGCGCCGCGGCGCAGGTGCGGCCGAGATGCGGGCCGTCCGCGAGTCGCGCCTCCTGCTCGAGCCAGAAATAGGTCTTCTTCTTCTCGATCATCCTCACCGTCACGCTGAGCAGATCGTCGAGCCGCGCCCCGGAGTTGAAGTCGATCTCGGCGCGCGCCACCACGAAGCCGATCCCTTCGACCGCGGCGAGGCGCTGCTGGTTCACGCCGTGGCTGCGCAGCCACTCGCTGCGCGCGCGCTCGAAGTAGCGCAGGTAGTTGGCGTAGTAGACCACGCCCCCGATGTCGACATCCTCGTAGTAAACGCGCACCTGCCAGGAAAAGGGTTGCGCCGGGTCTCGCGCTCGCTGCACCGGCGCATTGTAGCCTGCGCTATGCTCGCGCACATGAGCGAGCACGCCCCGCAGCCGGCTCCGGCGGCGAAGAAGCGCCGCACGAGCTGGGTGAGCTGGCTTGCGCTCGCCGCGCTCGTCGGCATCGTGATCGCCATCGTGCTGCCCTCCTACGGCGACTACGCCCACCGCTCTCAGGCTGCCGAGGCGGTTGCGCTGATGGGCAGCGCCAAGACCCCGCTGGCCGAGTATTTCCAGGATCAGCGCAAATGGCCGGATGCGCTCGACAGGGTCGCCGGCACGACGAGCGGCAAGTACACGCGCTCGGTCGTGATCAGCAGGGGCGCGGGCGGCGCGGGCGAACTCGAGCTCACCGCAACCATGAAGACCGAGGGCGTCGATCGCCGGGTCAGCGGGCTGACGATCCTGCTGCGGTCCGCCGACGGCGGGCAAACCTGGCGCTGCCGGCCCGGAACGATGCCGGCGAAGTACCTGCCGCAGTCCTGCCGCGACTAGCCCTGGCCCGGCTCCTGAGACGAGAGCAGGTCGCGGTTCGCCGCCGGTGCGACGATGCCGAAATGGCGGTAGGCGCCGAGCGTGGCCATCCTGCCGCGCGGCGTGCGCTGCAGGTAGCCCTGCTGGATGAGGAAGGGCTCGAGCACGTCCTCGATGGTGTCGGCCTCCTCGCCCACCGCGTGCGCGAGGTTCTCCAGGCCGACCGGGCCGCCGGCGAACTTCTCGATCACCGCGAGCAGCAGCTTGCGGTCCATGACGTCCAGCCCCAGCACATCGACGTCGAGCATCCTCAGCGCCGCGTCGGCGACTTGCTTGGACACTTTGCCGTCGGCCTTGACCTGCGCGTAGTCGCGCACCCGGCGCAAGAGGCGATTGGCGACGCGCGGCGTGCCGCGCGCGCGGCGCGCAATCTCGTTCGCCCCTTCCTCTTCCAGGGAAACCTTCAGCAGACCGGCGGAGCGCCGCACGATCGTCGCCAGCTCGGCCGCGTTGTAGAACTCCAGCCGCGCGACGATGCCGAAGCGGTCGCGCAGCGGGTTGGTGAGCATGCCGGCGCGCGTGGTGGCGCCGATGAGCGTGAAGGGCGGGAGATCCAGCTTGATCGAGCGCGCCGCCGGGCCCTCGCCGATCATGATGTCGATCTGGTAGTCCTCGAGCGCCGGGTAGAGGATCTCCTCGACCACCGGCGACAGGCGGTGGATCTCGTCGATGAACAGAACATCTCTGGGTTCCAAATTCGTCAATATGGCGGCGAGATCCCCCGCGCGCTCGAGCACCGGGCCGGAGGTCTGGCGCAGGTTCACGCCCATCTCGCGCGCGAGGATGTGCGCGAGCGTCGTCTTGCCCAGGCCCGGCGGCCCGAACAGCAGCACGTGATCGAGCGCTTCGCTCCTGCCCCTCGCCGCCTGGATGAAGATCTCGAGCTGGCCGCGGATCTTGTCCTGGCCGACGTACTCGGCGAGCGTCGCCGGCCGCAGGCTGCGCTCGATCTGCTCCTCCTGCGGAGAGCTGGGCCTGGCGGAGATCAGCCGGTCGGTTTCGACTGCCACGTCAGGATTTTGCCAGAGCCTTCAAGGCGGCGCGGATGCCCTCGGCCACCGCGATGCCCGGCGGCAGGCCCTTGACCGCTGCGGCGGCTTCCCTGTCGCTGTAGCCCAGGCCGATCAGAGCATGGAGCACGTCGCTCGCGCTGCCCGCGACGGGCTTGGCCTGGATGTCGGCGATCTTGCCCTTCAGCTCGAGCAGCAGCCGCTCGGCGGTCTTCCTGCCGATGCCGGGGATCCTGGTCAGGCGTCCCGCTTCCTGCAGCGCAACGGCTTGCGCGAGCTCGCCCACCGACAGGCCCGAGAGCACGGCGAGCGCGGTGCGCGCGCCGACCCCGGAGATGCGAATGAGCTGGCGGAAGGCGGCGCGCTCCTCGAGCGTGGCGAAGCCGTAGAGCACCTGCGCGTCCTCGCGCACCACCAGGTGGGTGTGTAGGGTGACCGATTCGCCGGTCGCCGGCAGGTTGAAGAAGGTGCTCATCGGCACGTCGAGCTCGTAGGCGACGCCGCCGCAGTCGAGCAGCACCTGGGGCGGTTGCTTGGCGGCGAGCTTGCCGGTCAGGCGGCCGATCACT
>JACOVA010000115.1 GCA_016177575.1 Betaproteobacteria bacterium | reverse complement strand
GGCACCTCGTAGGTGGCGTCGACGCGCTTGCCGGACGTCCGGAACACGCTCTCTACATCGCCGATCTCCTCGTACACGCGCCCGGAGCCTTCGAGCAGCTCCAGGTAGGCCTCGCGCTGGCGCGCCGAATCGAGCGCCGCGTGCGGGCCTTCGTCCCACTTGATTTCCAGCGCCGCGAGCGCGTTCTTCGCGCGCCACCAGTTGTCGGCCACCACCGCCACCGCGGCGGCGCTGGTCGAGGTAGCGGGCAGCTCAAGCACTGCTCTGACGCCGGGACTCGCCCTTGCTTTGTCCCCATTGAAGGACTTCATCGTCCCCCCGAAGACGGGGCAATGCACGATCGCCGCGTAGAGCATCCCGGGCAGGCGCACGTCCGCGCCGAAGCGCGCGGCACCGTCGGTCTTCGCCGGCACGTCCAGGCGCGGCTGCGGCTTGCCGAGCAGGCGGAATTCGCCCGGCTCCTTGAGTTTCACTTTGGGGGGCGGCGCAAGCTGTGCCGCCTGCGCCGCGAGCTCGCCGTAGCCGAGCCGCCGGCCGCTCGCCGGGTGCAGCACCGCGCCCGCCTCGGTGCGGCAATCGCCGGCCGCCACGTTCCAGCGCTCGGCCGCCGCCGCTACGAGCAACGCGCGCGCTGCGGCGCCCGCGTGGCGCATCATCAGCCAGGCGTCGCGCACGCTCGAGGAGCCGCCGGTCGCCTGCACGCCGAGCAGCTCGGCGAACTTGTAGTGCGTATGGCGCGCGAGCGCGGCCAGCCAGCCCTGGTCGTCCGGACGGAACGGCACGCCGTCGGCGAGTATCGTCGCGTTGGCGTAGACCGGGTCGATCGGCGCCTGCTCGAAGGCGAGCTTCGCCGGATCGCAGTCGAGCTCCTCGGCGACGAGCAGCGGCAGCATGGTGCTGATCCCCTGGCCCATCTCCTGGCGCGGCACCTGCACGAGCACCGTGCCGTCGGCGGCGATCTTGAGCCAGGCGTTGAAGGCGTGCTCGCCCGGCCCTGAGCGGAGCGCTGCGGGCCGGCGCAGCCGGTCGCGGCTGCGGTAGAACAGCCAGCCGCCGACCGCGAGCGCGCCGCCGGCGAGGCCGGCGGCGATGAGCAGGCGCCGGCGCAGGCGGCTGCGCGGTGCGCGCGCGGCGGCCATGCTCAGGCCTTTGCCAGCTGCGCGGCGGCGCGGTGAATCGCCTTGCGCACGCGCGGGTAGGTGCCGCAGCGGCAGATGTTGCCGATCGCCTCGTCGATCTGGCCGTCGCTCGGTGAGCGCGCGGCCTCGAGCAGCGCGACGCTCGCCATCAGCATCCCGGACTGGCAGTAGCCGCATTGCGGCACCTGCTCGGCGATCCACGCCTGGCGCAGCGCCGCCCAGGGGGCGCGGCCGCGCGCGCCCTCGATCGTGACCACCCGCTTGCCGAGCACGGAGGCGAGCGGCGTGACGCAGGCGCGCACCGCGCGCCCGTCTGCGAGCACGGTGCAGGCGCCGCAGGCGGCGACGCCGCAGCCGTACTTGGTGCCGACCAGGCCGAGCACGTCGCGCAGCACCCAGAGCAGCGGCATCGCTTCCTCCGCCGCGACCTCGCGTGCCGTGCCGTTCACCTCGAGCACGGGCATGGCGGGCTCCGCCTAGCGCAGCTTGATCTCGCCTTCGAACGGCACGCGCACGCCGAGCGCGGGGATCTCGAGGGTCACCCTGGCGGGCAGCGTCTCCTCGCCCTTGAGGCGCTTCGCCTCGATCGCCTTCTGCACCGCCTGCTCGATCTCGCGCTGCGAGTTGACGCCGACCATTTTCAGGAACTTGCGGATGCTGAGATTGAACGTCTCCTGGTCCACTGCTACCTCCTGTCGAGTATCTGTCTGGCGAGCGCCTTGCCGAGCTCGACGCCCCACTGGTCGAAGCTGTTGATGTTCCAGATCACCCCCTGGGTGAAGACCTTGTGCTCGTAGAGCGCGAGCAGGCGGCCGAGCGCGCGCGGGTCGAGCCGGTCGAGGCGAATGGTACTGGAGGGCCGGTGCCCCGGATGGCGGCGATGCGGCGGCAGGGCCGGGTCCTGCGTGCCGTGCGCGAGCGCGTCGGCTTGGGCGCGCGCGTTGGCGGACAGCGCCTCGCTGACCGCGCAATCGATGAAGTCCGCCGGCACCGCCTGCGTGCCCTGGTGCAGCAGCTGGAGGAACGAATGCTGGCTCGGCGTGCCCTCGGCGCCGAACAGCACCGGGCAGGTGGCGTAGGCGAGCGCGCGGCCCTCGCGGTCGACGCTCTTGCCGTTCGATTCCATCTCGAGCTGCTGCAGGTAGGCCGGCAGCAGGCGCAGCCGGTGCGCGTAGGGCAGCACCGCGTGTGCGCGCGCGCCGAGGAAATTGACGTTCCAGACCCCGAGCAGCGCCATCAGCGCGGGCACGTTGTCCTCGACCGGCGCGGCGGCGAAATGCGCGTCGATGTCGCGCGCGCCGGCGAGGATTTCCTCGAACGCCGCGGCGCCGATCGCGCACAGGCCGGCGAAGCCCGCCGCCGACCAGACCGAGAAGCGCCCGCCCACCCAGTCCCACATGGGCAGGATTTCGCGAGCACCGAATTTGCGCGCCGCTTCCACGTTGGCAGTGACTGCGTAGAGCTCGGTCTTTTCACCGAGAAGCTCTTTTACCTTGTTCGCGTTGAAAAGCGTTTCCTGGGTCGTAAACGTCTTGGAAACAACCACGATCAGCGTCGTTTCCGGCTCGGCGCCGGCGAGCGCGCGCTCGAGCTCGACCGGGTCGATGTTGGCGACGAAGCGCACCTCGAGCGTGCCGTCGCCGAACGCGTCGGCAAGCAGGCGCGGGCCGAGGTCCGAGCCGCCGGTGCCGAGATTGACGATGCGCCTGAATTGTTTTTCTTGTCTTAGCGCGTTGCAGAGTTCAAGCATCTTGCGCAAGTTCGACTGCACTTCCTGCGGCGCCGCCTCGCCGGCGCGCAGCGCCGTGTGCCAGGCGGGGCGGTGCTCGGTCGAATTGACCGGCTGGCCGGCGAGCAGCGCGGCGCGCCACTGGTCGAAGCCGCGCTCGGCGGCGAGCTGCGCGAGCAGCTTGAGCGTCAGGCCGCCGACCGCCTGGCGCGCGTACTCGAGCCGCAGGCCCGGCGCGGTGACGACGAAGTTCCTGGCGCGCGCCGGATCGGCCTCGAGCAGCTCGGCGAGCTTGGCGCCGCGCCAGCTCTCGGCGTGCGCCTCGAGCTTGCGCCAGGCGGCGCACTCGGTCGGCGGCGCGGTGTTCATGCGCGGCTCATCCCGGGCCGCGGCGGTAGAGGCGGTAGCGCTCGCCGCGGTCGCCGGGACGCCCGACGTCGGCGAGCTTGCGCCAGCCCGGGCCGGGCGCGGTCTCTGCGCGCGGGCTGCCCTGCACGATGAGCCAGTCGCACTGCGGCGTCGCCGCGGGGCGCGCCGGCTCGGTGCGGATCCCGGCGTGGTAGCTGAGCGCGGCGCGCTGCGGCGCGCCGAGCGAGCGCTGCGCGACGCAGGCGGCGCGCGCCGGCAGCACGGACCTCAGCTGCAGCGCGACGCTGCGATAGCTCTTGAGGTGATCCGCCCAGGGCAGCAGCAGCGTGGCGAAGCTTCCCCACAGCAGCGCCACGCCCGCCGCCCAGCGCAGCACGCCGCGCGTCGGCGCGGGCGCGGTGAGGAAAGCGAGGTACAGCCAGGCGAGCGCGAGCGCGAGCGCCGCCGCGAACGGCGCGAGCTCGAACTGCGGCACGAAGCCGGGCGCGGTCTTGGCGAAATTGTGCGCGACCTTGGGCGGCACGCCGGTCATCATGGCAATGTAACCGAGCCAGACCAGGCCGGCGAAGAAGGCGAAAGTCATGACGCCGAACCAGTCGAGCGCGTTGGCCGCGCCGCGCCGCAGCCGCGCCACCCCCTGCGCGCCCAGCAGCGCGAGCGGCGCGATCAGCACCAGGGTGTTGATGTCCTGCTGCGGCCCGGCGTAGGCGATCGCGGGCAGCGCGAGCAGCGCGGCGGCGAGCGGCACGAACAGGCGCGGGCTGCGCCACTCGCGCCGCAGGGTGAGCGCCGACCAGGCGGCGAGCGGCCAGGCCGGCCAGGTCGACCAGCTCGCGACGCCGAGGTAGTAGCGCAGGTTGGCGCCGAACTCGCCGCGCGCGTGCGTGGCGCCGTACCACCAGGTCTGCGCCAGCTCGGGCGAGCGGAGCCACAGCGCGAGCGGCCATGAGGCGGCGACGAGCGCCAGGGCGAGCGCCGCCGCGCCGAGAAAGCGCGGCGCGCGCGCGTTGCGCCACTCGTCGCACACCGCATGCGCGACGAGCACGGTGGCGCCGAGCACCACGGGCATGACCGGGCCGGTGGAGAGGAAAGCGATTGCGAGCGATGCGCCGAACGCGAGCCCGCCCGTCACGGGGGATTTTGCGAAATGAAACACGCTCGCCAAGGCGGCGCAGCTTGCCGCGAGCGTCGCCAGGTCGGGCACCGCCTCGTGCGCGTGCACGATCAGGCCGACCGAGCCGAGCAGCAGCAGCACCGCGCTCGCGGAGGCCGTGGATGTTTCTTCTTCTTTGGCAATCTTCCTTCCTGCCAGATAAAGAAAAACGACCCCCGTCAAAACCGCCAGTCCGCTCGCCAGGCGCACCGCGTCGTGGAAGCCGAGCAGCCAGCCGAAGGCCTTGGCGAAGGCGAGCGCGACCCAGTGATAGAAGGGGGGATCGTCGAGCCAGGGCTCGCCGGCGATGCGCGGCACCAGCCAGTCGCCCGAGAGATGCATCTGGTGCGCGATCTCGATCGCGATCACGTCGAAGGCGCGCCACGGATCGTGGCCGACCAGGCCCGGGGCGACGAACGCCAGGGCGATCAGAACGAGGACTGCGCGGGACGGCGGTAATGCTAAGCGGGGAAACTGCGGGGGCAGCATGCCCCGCGCCTTAGGTGGTCTTCTTCCTGGTGTAGCGGCGCTTGAACTTCTCGACCCGGCCGGCGGTGTCCATGATCTTGTGCTTGCCGGTGTAGAACGAGTGCGATTCCGACGATACCTCGACCTTGATCACGGGATATTCGCGGCCGTCGGCCCACTTCATCTTCTCGCGCCCCTTGGTGTCGATCACCGCGCGGGTGAGGAAAGGATGGTTCGAGGCGGTGTCGAGGAAGATCACCGGCTGGTAGTCGGGGTGGATTCCGGGTTTCATGGTCGCCTGCCGCAGAAAAGGGGGCGATTATACATAAAAATCAACCCCTTCTCATGGAATCGAAGAACTCGGCGTTGGTCTTGGTGGCGCGCACCTTGTCGATGAGGAACTCGGCTGCCTCGAGCTCGTCCATCGGGTAGAGGAGCTTGCGCAGCACCCAGATCTTCTGCAGCAGCTCCTTCGGGATCAGCAATTCCTCCCGGCGCGTGCCGGAGCGGTTGCAGTTGATGGCCGGGAAGATGCGCTTCTCGTGCATGCGCCGGTCGAGGTGGATCTCGAGGTTGCCGGTGCCCTTGAACTCCTCGTAGATGACGTCGTCCATGCGGCTGCCGGTGTCGATCAGCGCCGTGGCGATGATGGTGAGCGAGCCGCCTTCCTCGACGTTGCGCGCGGCGCCGAAGAAGCGCTTCGGCTTCTGCAGCGCGTTCGCGTCCACGCCGCCGGTCAGCACCTTGCCCGAGGCCGGCTGCACGGTGTTGTAGGCGCGCGCCAGGCGCGTGATCGAGTCGAGCAGGATGACGACGTCGCGCTTGTGCTCGACCAGGCGCTTTGCCTTCTCGATCACCATCTCGGCGACCTGCACGTGGCGCGAGGCCGGCTCGTCGAACGTGGAGGCCACCACTTCGCCCCGCACCGAGCGCGACATCTCGGTCACTTCCTCCGGCCGCTCGTCGATCAGCAGCACGATGAGCGCGACGTCGGGATGGTTGGTGACGAGCGCGTGCGCGATGTGCTGCAGCATCACGGTCTTGCCCGCCTTGGGCGGCGAGACGATCAGGCCGCGCTGGCCCTTGCCGATCGGCGCGATGATGTCGATGATGCGGCCGGTGATGTTCTCCTCGGCCTTGATCTCGCGCTCGAGCTTGAACGCCTTGTCCGGGTGCAGCGGGGTGAGGTTCTCGAACAGGATCTTGTGCTTGGCCGCCTCGGGCGCCTCGCCGTTGACCTTGTCGACCTTGACCAGCGCGAAGTAGCGCTCGCCGTCCTTGGGCGTGCGGATCTCGCCCTCGAT
>JACOVA010000116.1 GCA_016177575.1 Betaproteobacteria bacterium | reverse complement strand
TCCTCGAGCACCAGCGCCGCGGCGCCTTCGCCGAGCACCAGGCCGCCGCGGCGCTTGTCGAAGGGCTTGCAGCTCGCAGCCGCGTCGAGCGCATCGGCTGGCGCCAGGGTGCGCAGCGCCTGCCATGCGGCCAGCATGCCGGGGGTGAAGAGCGCCTCCGAGCCGCCCGCCACCACGGCGTCGGCGCGCCCGCCCTGGATGCAGCGCAGCGCCTCGCCGAGCGCCATCGCGGAGGAAGAGCAGGCGGTGGAGAAGTTGGCGAACGGCCCGCGCAAGTTCCAGCGCACCGCGACGTTGGAGCCCGCGGCATTGCTCATCGCCATCACGACCGAAAGCGGGCGCAGGCGGAAGTCGTTCTTGCCGTAGACCGTGCTGTAGGCGGTCTCGAGGGTGTGCGCGCCGCCCATCCCGGTGCCCCAGTAGACGCCGATGCGGTCGCGGTCCGCCGCCGCCGGGTCAAGCCCGCTCGCGGCGAGCGCCTGGCCCGCCGCGACCAGCGCGAACTGCGTGACGCGGTCGAGGCTGCCCGCCTCGGGCCCCTTGAAATGCGCCGCCGGGTCCCAGGCGGCGAGCGCGCCGACCTGCACGCCGGAGCCGCGCGTGATTTCCTCGGGCAGGCTGCGCACGCCGGAGCGCCCGGCGGCGAGCGCGCGCTGAAATTCCTCCAGGCTGTTGCCGAGCGGCGAGACGACGCCGATGCCGGTGACCGCGACGCGCCGCGCGCTCATCGCGCAGTCCGCCGCATCAGCCCTTGCCGGCCGCCTGCAGCGACGCCGCGACGTGGCGCTCCAGGTCGGCGAGGCACTTGATCTTGCGCAGGTCCTCGTCCGAGACCTTGACGCCGAACTCGTCCTCGACCTTGAACATGAACTCGATGAAGGTGAGCGAGTCCACGCCGAGCGTCTCGAGCGGGGCATTGGGGTCGATCTTGCCCGGGTCGAGCGCGAGCTCCTGGATGGCGAGGTTCTTGATGCGTTCGAGGGTTTCCATGCGGCGTTCCGTCGCGGAGGGCAGATTATACTTGCGCGCATGCCGAGTCGCCCGCTCAAGCCCGGCCGCAGCGCGCAAGGCCTCGAGCCGCCGAAGTTCTACCGCCTGATCGCCGACAGCATTCCGCACATGGTCTGGACCGCGAGCCCGGACGGCGCGCTCGACTACTTCAACGCGCACGTGTTCGCGTACACCGGCCGCGGCGTGCGCCAGCTCGCCGGCTGGGGCTGGCGCTCGGTGATCCACCCCGAGGATTGGCAGCGCTGCCTGGAGACCTGGACCCGCGCGCTCAAGAGTGGCGAGCCCTACGAGGTCGAGTACCGGCTCAAGCGCCACGACGGCGCCTTCCTGTGGCACCTGGGCGCGGCGTTGCCGCAGCGCGAGGGCGGGCGCATCGTGCGCTGGTTCGGCACCTGCACCGACATCGACGCACGGAAGCGCTCGGCCCGGCTGCTCGAGCAGGCGCGCCAGACGCTCGAGGCCCTGGTCGCGGCGCGCACCCAGGCGCTCGAGGAAGGCGGCCGGCGGCTGCGCGCCTTCCTCGAGGCGATGCCGGCGATCGCGTGGATCAAGGATTCCAGGTTCCGCTACGTCTGGACGAGCGCGAGCTACGAGCGCGTGCACGGCAAATCGGTGCGCGAGATTCTCGGCCACGACGACTTCGAGATCTGGCCGGAGGCGCTGGCGCGGCATTTTCGCCGCGACGACGCGAAGGCGTTGCGCGTCAACGGCCCGGTCCAGTCGATCGACAGCGTGCCCTATGAAAACGGAGCCGCGGCGCGCTGGCTGGTGGTGAAGTTTCCGCTGCCCGACGAGAGCGGCGCGCTCGGCGTAGCCGGCATCGGTTTCGACGTGACTGCGCGCGTCGAGGGCGGCAGACGCGTCGGCGATCCGCAGCCCGAGGGGGCGCTCGATCGCCTGAGCGGGCGCGAGCGCCAGGTGCTGCGCCTCATCGTCGACGGGCTGACGAGCGCGCAGGTCGGCGAGCGCCTCGGCCTGTCGCCGAAGAGCGTCGACACCTACCGCAGCCGCCTGATGGCGAAGCTCGGCATCGAGGACCTGCCGGCGCTGGTCAAGTTCGCGATCCGCCACGGGCTCACGACCGCCGACTGAACGCAGGCAAAAAAGATAAATCCTTGCGGTTTTTACACACTCTTTCGCGCCGCAGGGGCGAATCCGCCCGGAAATCAAGGAATCCCTACACAGCGGACACCGTTCTGTTCATAGAATCTCCTGGGTAAGGGCCGTCCGCAGGGAACAAGAAGCAACGACGGGAGGAGGGGATTAGAAGGCGGCGAGGCGCGCCTCGCGCAATCGCCGCCCCTGCGCGTCAGGACCGGACATGGGGTTTGCATGTCGTTTGACGCGGTTTCGCACGCAGCGGTGCCTCGCGCGGATGGGGGGAGTCGCAATGCAGGCTCGCGACGGTTCTCGCGATCGGCGGCGTCTCGGCACATCGCGGCGTCACGCCGCGGCAGTCGGCGGCGGAAATTCGCGAGAGTCTGCATGGAGCGCGGTCGATGACCGAGAACCGCCCTGCATCCCTTCGCTTTCTCATCGTGCGCAGCGACGCGTTTCTATGCGCGCTGCCGCTCGAGCACGTGGCCGAGACCATGCGGCCGCTCCCGGTAGAGCCCTTGGCCGGCATGCCCTCGTTCCTGCTCGGGGTCTCGATCATCCGCGGTGGAGCGGTACCCGTAGTCGATGCCGCTCGCCTCCTCGGTTCTGCGCCGACGGCGCCCGGGCGCTTCGTGACCGTCAGGCTGGGCGAAACGCGGCGCGTCGCACTCGCAGTCGACGGCGTCATCGGGGTACGTGAGTTGCCTGAGTCATCGCTCGATCATCTACCGCCACTTATTCGCAACGCCAATGCAGAAGCGATTTCGGCGGTTTCGACGCTCGATGCCGAGTTGCTTCTGGTGTTGCGCGGCGCGCGTCTCGTGCCAGAGCCGGCGTGGCGCGCGATCGAATCCGAGGGCGACCGGACGTGAACCCGGTCTGCGCGAAACGGGACGTGGAGCGGTTTCGCTCCCTGGTGACCGAGCGGCTCGGTCTCGCTTTCGACGACACAAGATTGGGCATGCTCGCCGAATCGTTGCGGCGTCGGGTCGAGGCCAACGGCGGGGCCGGCGAGCCGTACCTCCGGCTGTTCGCCGAAGAGCGGAACTCTGCGGAAGAGCTGCGCCAATTGGCACGGGATCTTACGGTCACGGAGACCTACTTCTATCGCAACGCCGAGCAGATTCGCGCGTTCGTCGAGGTCGCTCTGCCCCAGCACTTTGCAGCTTGCGCAGGGATCCGGCAGGTCCGCGTGCTCTCCGCCGGTTGCGCATCCGGCGACGAGCCTTTTTCCCTTGCCATGGCGATCCGGGAATTCGGGTCCGAAGCGGCCGAGCGTGTGTCGATCACAGCCGTGGACGTGAATCCGGCGATGCTGGAGAAGGCGCGCCGTGCCCATTACACGGACTGGTCGCTGCGCGAGTTGCCCGACGTGTTGCGCGCGCGCTGGTTTAGCGCCAACGGCACCGGCTTCGCTCTCGACGAGAGCTTGCGCCGGGCGGTCGTCTTCGAAGAGCGCAATCTCGCACCGCCGGACCCGGAGCTCTGGCGCGCGCGATCCTGGGACGTCGTGTTCTGCCGCAATGTACTGATGTACTTCGACCCGGTGCTCGCGCTGGCACTTGTCGAGCGCATTGCGGGTGCACTGACTGAAGGCGGCCACCTGTTCCTTGGGCATGCCGAGACGTTGCGCGGGCTCTCCAACGATTTCCACCTGTGCCACACGCACGGCACCTTCTACTACCGCTTGAAGGGCGGTGGCCCGGAGCCGCGGCTTTCCGCGCCGGCCGTGCCTGCCGCGCGGCAAACCGCCCGACCGGAGCCACCGCAGGTCGACGATGCGGCCACGTGGGTGGAGGCGGTGCGGCGCGCCGCAGCGCGCATCGAGGCACTGGCCGACGCCTCCCGAGCTCTCGCGCGAAAACCCGCCGCACAGCAGTCGCGACGCGCGCCGGATCTGACACTGGCGCTGGAGTTGCTGCGCCGCGAGCGGTTCGACCAGGTGCTTGCCCAACTCGATGCCTTGCCTGCCGAACAGGCGCACGAGGCCGAGGTCCTGCTGCTGCGAGCCGTTTCGGCCGCGCACAGCGGCGCGCTGGCGCACGCCGAGATGTCCTGTCGCGAGCTGCTCCTGCGGGATGAATTCAACGCCGGCGCGCATTACATACTCGCGCTGTGCCGCGAGGGGCTTGGCGACCAGGACGGGGCGATGGAGGCGGATCACGTTGCGCTGTACCTCGACTCGGGTTTCGCGATGGCGCGGCTGCACCTGGGCTTGGTGGCACGACGCCGCGGCGAGCCCGATACGGCGCGCCGGGAACTGGCGCGCGCGCTGACCTCGCTGCAGCAGGAGGATGCTTCCAGGTTGCTCCTGTTCGGCGGCGGATTCGGGCGCGACGCACTGGTTGCGCTGTGCCGTGCGGAATTGGCCAAATGCGGAGGCCACGGATGAACGCGGCAAAACCCTCGTTCGCGCGCACCGCCGCCGATCTGCGGCGCGAATTTGACTGCGGCTTCGCCCTGAAGCCTGCGACGGAACTGGAGCCATTCGAGAGGTTTCTCGCCGTGCGTATCGCCGGCGATTCGTATGCGATTCGCGCGGCGCACATTGGCGGGCTCTTCGCTCATCGCCGCATCGCCCCGCTGCCGTCGCCCTTGTCGGAGCTTCTCGGCGTGGCCGGATTTCGGGGCCAGGTTGCGCCGGTGTACGACCTAGCCGCCCTGCTCGGCTACCCGGTGAGCGACGCGCCGGCCTGGCTCGTTCTCGCCCGCTCGCCCGAGCCTGTCGCCCTGGCGTTCGGGGCGTTCGAAGGGCAATGGTTGGTCTCTGTGCAGGACGTGATGACCGACAGCGGCAATGGCGGTGCGCGGTCGCACGTGCGTGGCGCGGTGCGGACGAACGGCGGAATGCGCCCGATCGTGCATCTGCCCTCGGTGCTCGACGAAATTCGAAAGCAGATTGGAGCCATCCAATCCACCAAGGAGGCGTGAGCCATGGGCAAGAACTGGACGTTCGGACAGAAACTCGGCAGCGGCTTCGCCGTGATGATCGCGTTCGCGATTTTGATCGGTGGAGTCGCGGCTTACGCGCTGCGCGCGACAGTCGAAAGCAAAGACCGGGTCATCACGCACGACGCACAGATCGTTATCGAGGCGGAACGGCTGCAGACGAACTCGGAGGTGAAAGGTTCGGCGCTGCGCGGCTACCTGATCGCCCGCGAGCAGAGGTCGCTTGACCTGTTGCGCGTCGCGCGCGGCGAATTCACGGCGTCCATCGCGCGGCTTCAATCCCTGGCCGACGCCGACGAGGAGCGGCGGCTGTTAAGCGCCATCGAGCGCGCGTCCGAGTCCGATCGACAAGTCGTCGACGATATTCTCGCGCTGGCGCGCACGGAGACGCGCCCGGAGGTAATCGAACGCGAATTCGAGGACAAGCTATTTCCCGCTCGCGACCGGCTCCGCGACAGCATCCGGTCGCTGGTCACGCACGAGCAGCGACTGCTGGAGCAAGGCAAACAGGCGGCAACCGACGCGGCGACGCGCGCGGTAATCTTGCTCAGCGTCATGACGGTACTCGCGGTGCGGTTCGCGATCGCGGTGGCGGTGGTGCTGACGCGTTCGCTCGCCCGGCAAATCGGCACGGCTGTCGGTCATGTGCAGAGCTCATCGTCGGAGCTGCAATCTGCCGCGACGCAGCAGGCGTCCGGCGCCAAGGAGCAGGCCAGCGCCATGAACGAGATCACGACCACCATCAGCGAGCTGGTCGCGACGTCGCGTCAGATCGCCGAAAGTGCCCAACGTGTCGCGCAGATCGCGGAGCAGACGGCCACAGCGGCGCGTCACGGCGAAGGCACGGTCGAAAAAGGCCGGGAGTCCTCGGCAGGCATCCGGCGGCAGGTCGACCAGGTGGTCAATCATATGCTCGACCTCGGCAAGAAATCTCAGCAGATCGGAGCCGTGCTCGAAATCGTCGCGGAGCTCGCCGAGCAGACCAATATCCTTGCCATCAACGCGACCATCGAGGCGAGCGGCGCGGGCGAGGCCGGCAAGCGCTTCGCGGTGGTCGCCGACGAGATCCGCAAGCTCGCCGACCGGGTGGCGAGCTCGACCAAGGATATCCGCGGCCTGATCGACGACGTGCGCGGCGCCGTCAACACCACCGTAATGGCGACCGAGAGCAGCGCCAAGGCGGTAGAAGCCGGCGCGCGCCAGTTCGCCGAGGTGGCGGTCGCGTTCAAGCAGATCGCAGGGCTGGTGGGCACGACCACGGATGCCGCACGAGAGATCGAGCTCTCGACCAAGCAACAGGCCACGGCCGCGGAGCAGGTGCGCACGGCGGTCGCCGACGTGGCACAAGCCACCAACGAGACCGAGGCAAGCACCGGTCAGACGCTGCAAACCGCGTCGCAGCTCGCGACCTTGTCGCGCGAGCTGCTGCGCCTCATTCAACCACAGGCGGCAAACGCCTAGCGCATCCGGTGGCGCGCGACCCTTTCCGGTATTTCCGCGTCGAAGCGCGCGAGCTGCTCGATCAGCTCGGTAGCGCGGCGCTCGGCCTGGAGAAAGATCCGTCGGCTGCCGAGGTGTCGCGATTGCTGCGCTTGGCGCATACGCTCAAAGGCGCCGCCCGCGTCGTAAAGCAGCGCGAGATCGCCGAGCTCGCGCACGCCCTGGAGGATGCGCTTGCGCCTTACCGCGAAGGAGGTCGTGCTGTTCCGCGCGATCGCGTCGACGGCATGCTTGCGACGATCGACGCAATGGGCGACCAGGTCGCACGGCTGCCAGGTCCTCAGCGGGAAGAGGCGGTAGCGGCTCCGGCTGCGGCGATCGAGCCGGTGCGCATCGTGCGTACCGAGATCTCCGACGTAGACGCGCTCATTGAAGGTCTCGGCGAAGCATATGGTGAGCTCGCGTCGATGCGCCGCACGATTCGTGGCGCGGAAGGGGCACGCCATCTCGCGACGCAGCTTGCCGAGCAGCTCTCTTCGCTGCGGGACGGTGATCCACAGCGCACCGTCAAGCACGCGAGCGCTGTCGCCAAGGCTCGATCCTTGGGCGAGGAGGTGCTGGGAGCGATCGCTGGCCTGGAACGAGGCTTGGCGGGAGGCGCCGAACGCATCGATCGCGAGCTACGTCAGGCTCGCGAGTTGACCGAGCGCCTGAGACTCGTGCCAGCCGGTACCGTGATGAACGCGCTCCAAAGGCTTGTGCGCGACAGCGCCCACGGCGTCGCTAAGCGTGTCGCTTTCGAGGCGAGCGGCGCAGACGTACGCCTCGACGGGCATGTTCTCGACGCGGTGCAACCTGCTCTGGTGCAGCTCGTGCGCAACGCCGTGGCCCACGGGATCGAGCCCGAGGACGAGCGGCGCCGTGCGGGCAAGCCGCCCGAGGGTCGCGTGACGCTGGAGATCTCGCGCCACGGGCATCGCGTCTTGATTCGCTGCCGCGATGATGGCCGCGGAGTGGACCTCGAGGCCGTGCGCCGGGCGCTCCAGCGCAAGGGCGCGCTGCCGCCCAACGCCGACGCGTTGGGATCGGTGGACCTTATGGGCTTGCTGCTGAAGGGAGGGCTCACGACCTCCGGGGTGGTCAGTGAGCTTTCCGGCCGCGGCATCGGACTCGACGTCGTGCGCGAAGTTGCCGAGCGGCTCGGCGGCGAAGTCGCAGTCCGGACCTTCCAGGGGCTGGGCACGACGGTCGAATTGCGGGTACCGGTTTCGCTCGCTTCGCTCGAAGTATTGGTGATCGAGGCCGGAGGAATGCGTGCGGCCGTACCGATCGATGCGGTACGCGGCACGCGGCGCGTAGCGGTCCAGGACGTCGCCCGCGCGCCGGCAGGCGATGCGATCGAGCACGAGGACAGGCTCGTTGCGCTGGTGCCTCTCGCGGCTTCGCTGGCGCCGAACGGCGTCGAGCACCGCGGGCGCGCGCTGGGCAAGGATGCGCGGGCATTCTCGGTCGTGCTGCTAACCGCCGGCAATGCCGCTGCCGCGCTGAAGGTCGACCGGATACTCGGCAGCGAGACCATCATGCTCAGGCCGCTGCCCGCGCTGGCGCCGGCTGCCAAAATGGTTTCGGGCGTCCATCTCGACGCTGAAGGCGACCCACGCCTAGTGCTCGATCCCGCGGCGCTTGTCAACCTGGCGTCGCGTCCCGCCGCGGACGAAGGGGTCCCGGCGCGGATCGCGCGCCCGATTCTCGTAATCGACGATTCGCTCACCACGCGCATGCTCGAGCAGAGCATCCTGGAGTCGGCGGGCTACGAGGTCGCGCTGGCCACCTCGGGCGAAGAGGCGCTCGACATGGCGCGGCGCAAGGCCTACGGGCTGTTCCTGGTGGACATCGAGATGCCAGGCATGGACGGCTTCGCTTTCGTCGAGCGCTCGCGCGCCGATCCGCTGCTGCGCGACGTGCCCTGTGTTCTCGTGACCTCGCGCGATTCGGCGCAAGACCGCGATCGAGGCGAATCGGTCGGGGCTTGCGGGTACATCGTCAAGAGCGAATTCGACCAGGTGGATTTCCTGGACCGGATCGCGAAGCTGGTGCGTCAATGAACCCGATCCGCGTCCTAGTGGTCGAGGACTCGCTCACGGTACGCAAGCACCTGTGCGAGGTACTCTGCACTGATCGCGGGATCGAGATCGCCGGCGAGGCTGGCGATGGAAAACGCGCGATCGAGTTGTGCGCGGCGCTGCGGCCGGACGTGATCACTCTCGACATGATGCTCCCCCTCATGAGTGGGCTCGCGGCGACCGAGTACATCATGGCGCATTGTCCGACGCCGATCCTCGTCGTCTCGTCCTCCACCAATCGCGGAGAACTTTTCAAGACCTACGAGGCGTTGGCCGCTGGCGCGCTCGACGTGATGGAAAAGCCGATCGGCGGCGAAGCCGACGCGGAGTGGGAACGCCGGCTGGTGTCCACCGTCAAGCTCCTTGCCCGCATCAAGGTGATCACGCATCTGCGTGCGCGCATCGGGACGTTCGACAGCGTGCGCGGCCAAGCACACGCGCCGACCGCACCGGCGGGTTCGCGGCGCTACCGCGTGATCGCTCTCGGTGCGTCGACGGGCGGCCCGGGAGCGATTCTCCAGGTGCTTCGCGACCTGCCGTCGGGTTTTCCGCTCCCCATTCTCATCGTGCTGCACATCGGCGACCCGTTCGGTTCCGCGTTTGCAGAGTGGCTCGATGGCCAGAGCCCGCACCGCGTGAGCTTCGCGCGCGACGGCCAAGCGCTGGGCGCACGGGGCGTGTGGCTCGCGCCCCCCGGTCGCCATCTGGTCGTGCGTCAGGAGCGCCTGTACCTTTCGGGCGAGGCGGAGCGACACTCGTGCCGGCCGTCGGTGGACGTCCTGTTCGAATCGGTTGCGCGCGAATGCGGCGCGGGAGCATTGGCCTGTTTGCTCACCGGCATGGGCCGGGACGGGGCAAGCGGCCTTCTCGAGGTCCGCAGGGCCGGCGGGTCGACGATCGCCCAGGATGAAGCGAGTTGCGTGGTCTACGGGATGCCGCGCGAAGCGGTGCTGCTCGGCGCCGCGGAGCGCGTGCTGCCGTTGCAGCAGATTGGTCTGGCGCTCGCGGCGTCGACGCTTCAGGCGGATTACAGCCCCCATCCATGAGCGGCGCGGTCATGATCGTCGACGACAGCCTTACGGTCCGCATGGATCTGGTAGAGGCATTCAGCGCCGAGGGGCTGCGGGCGATAGGCTGCGAAAACATCGCCAAGGCGCGCGCGGTGCTCGCCGTCGAGGACGTGGCGCTCGCCGTACTCGACGTGCTGCTCCCCGACGGAAGCGGTGTCGAGTTGGTGCGGGAGATTCGCGCCATGCCGGGCGGGGCAGCGATGCCGATATTGATGCTCTCCACTGAGGCGGAGGTGCGCGACCGAATCCGCGGGCTGGCGATCGGATCTGACGACTACGCCGGCAAACCGTACGAGAGGGATTACGTGGTGGCTCGGGCACTCGAGTTGCTCGGCCGGCGCGCGGGTCCATCCCAGGCCCGGCAAACGACGGTGCTGGTGATCGATGACAGCGCGACGTTTCGCAACGAACTTTGTCGTGCCCTCGAGCGCGAGGGGTACATCGTTCTCAGCGCGGCCAGCGGGGAGGAAGGCTTGCGCAGCGCCGCGCTGCACCGCCCCTCGGCGATCATCGTTGACGGTGTGCTGCCCGGCATCGACGGCGCGACCGTCATTCGCAAGCTGCGGCTGGACGCGGCGATGCGGCAGACACCTTGCGTCATGCTGACGGGATCCACGCTCGATCGCAGTGCCGAACTCAACGCGCTCGACGCCGGGGCTGATGCCTTCGTGCGCAAGGAAGAGAATATGGAACTGGTGTTGGCGCGCCTGGCGGCGGTCCTGCGCGCCGGCTCGGGCCCGGAGCGCGCGACGCCGAGCCTGCACAGCCCGAAAAAGATACTCGCGGTCGACGACAGCGAAACCTACCTCGACGCGCTGACTTCCACACTGCGCGGTGAAGGCTATGACGTGATCGCGGCGCGATCCGGCGACGAGGCGCTCGAAATGCTGGGTGCGCAGCCGGTTGACTGCATCCTGCTCGACCGGATCATGCCCGGCCTTGATGGCACCGACGCCTGCCGGCGCATCAAGGCATCGGCCGCGACGCGCGACAT
The DNA here is from genome assembly GCA_016177575.1 of Betaproteobacteria bacterium. GTDB lineage: Bacteria > Pseudomonadota > Gammaproteobacteria > Burkholderiales > SG8-39 > RBG-16-66-20. The sequence continues at coordinate 2,532 of JACOVA010000116.1, read as the reverse complement.
TCCGATCATCATGCTCACGGGGAGCGAGAGCCGGGAAGCGATCATCGAGGGCCTGAGCGCAGGCGCGGACGACTATGTTCTGAAATCGAGCGAGGACGATGTGCTCAAGGCCCGCCTGCGTGCGCAGCTGCGGCGCAGGCAGATCGAAGACGAGAGCCGGCACATCCGGCTCGAGTTGCTGCGCAAGGAGCTGGAAGCGGTCGATCGACTCGCGCAGCAGGAGCGTGCGCACAAAACGGAGCTGGAACGGCAGCTCGCCGAGATCAGGCGCACGCAGGAAGCGCTCGCGAAGCACGCCGAGCGCCTAAGCATCGTGCACGAAATCGATCGCGCCCTGATCGGGGAGATCGACCTGCACGCGCTCGCTGCCGTGGTATTGCAGCCCCTGCGCACGCTGCTCGGCGTGCCGCGCGTGGTCGTCAATCTCTTTGATTTCGCTGCCGGCGAGGTCGAGTGGCTGGCGGCCGCGGGGCGCCGGCGCACCCATATCGGCCCCGGCGTGCGCTACCCGCTCAGCTTCATGGGCGACCTCGAGGCGCTCAGGCGCGGCGAGCCGCAGGTCATCGACACGCACGAGCTTCCGTCAGGCCCGGAAAAGGAGGCTCTCCTGACTTCGGGCGTTCGCGCGTATATGGCGGTGCCGATGATCGCCGCCAACGAGCTGCTCGGGGCGCTCAGCTTCGGCGGCGAGCACACGCAATTCACGCCCGAGCAGGCAACGATCGCGCGGGAAGTGGCAACGCAGCTCGCCATCGCCATCACTCAGGCGAGGCTCTTCGAGCGCGTCAAGCGCCATGCCGAGGAGCTCGAGCAGAAGGTGCGCGAGCGCACTTCCGAGCTGGAGGTCGCGAACCGTGAGCTCGAGGCATTTTCGTATTCGGTTTCGCACGACCTGCGCGCGCCGCTGCGCGCGGTCGACGGCTACGCGCTGATGCTGCAGGAGGACTACACGGCGCGGCTCGACGACGAGGGGCGGCGCCTGCTCGGCGTGATCCGCGGGAGCGCGGCGCAGATGGGCCGGCTGATCGACGACCTGCTGAAATTCTCGCAGGTCGGGCGCAAACCGCTCGCCTCGGCGCCGCTCGACATGCGCGCCCTCGCCGCCGAATCGATCGGTGAGCTTTCGCCCGCCTATCCGACGGTGCGCGTAGAGCTGCGCGAGCTGCCCGCGGCGACGGGCGACCGCGCGCTGCTCAAGCACGTCTGGATGAACCTGATCGGCAACGCGCTCAAGTACAGCGCCCGCAGCGATGGCGCGCGCATCGAGATCTCGGGGCGGGTCGACGGCGCGGAAAACGTCTACTCGGTGCGCGACAACGGCGCCGGCTTCGACATGCGCTACTACGACAAGCTGTTCAAGGTATTCCAGCGCCTGCACCGCGAGGACGAATTCGAAGGAACCGGGGTGGGACTGGCGATCGTGCAGCGCGTCGTCGTGCGCCACGGAGGCCGCGTCTGGGGCGAGGGTGCGGTAGCCGACGGGGCGTGCTTCAGCTTCGCTCTTCCCACGGGAGGTACGAGCAATGGAAAGCCTTGAGCCGATCGAGATCCTGCTGGTCGAGGATAACCCGAAGGACGCCGAGATGACGCTGCGCGCACTGCGCAGTCACAACCTCGGCAACCGCGTGTTCTGGGTCAAGGACGGCGCCGAGGCGCTCGACTTCATCTTCTGCCGCGGCGTCTACGCCAGCCGGGACGCGGCGCGGCCGCCCAAGCTGGTCCTGCTCGACCTGAAGATGCCCAAGGTGGACGGCATCGAGGTGCTGCGGCAGGTGAAGGCCGACGAGCGCATGCGCGCGATCCCGGTCGTCGTCATGACCTCCTCGAACGAGGAGCGCGACGTGACGGAGAGCTACCGGCTCGGGGTCAACAGCTACATCGTCAAGCCGATCGATTTCGCCGCGTTCCTCGAGGTGGTGGCCAAGATCGGCCTTTACTGGGTGCTCACCAACCGCGTGCCCGGCTAGCCCTGCCCATGAGCCTGCCCGAGCACATCCGCCTGCTGCTGGTCGAGGACGTCGCCACCGACGCCGAGATCGAGCTGCGCGAGCTCAAGCGCGCGGGGCTCGCCGTCGAGCACCGTCTGGTCGACTCGGAGGACGCCTTCCGGCGCGAGCTGGATGCCTTTGCGCCGCAGGTCATCATCTCGGACTTCTCGATGCCGCACTTCGACGGCATGATGGCGCTCGCGCTCTCGCACGAGATCGCGCCCGACGTCCCGTTCATCTTCGTCTCGGGCACGATCGGCGAGGAATATGCGATCCGCGCACTGAAGAGCGGTGCCACCGACTACGTCCTCAAGACCAACCTGCTGCGCCTGCCCGCGGCGGTGGAACGGGCGCTGCAGGACGCGCGCGAGCGCGCCGCGCGCCGAGAGGTGGAGGAGAGCCTCGCCGCGACGCGCGAGCGGCTCGCGAGCATTTTCGAATCGCTGCCGGACGTGGTCTGGTCGGTCGCCCTCCCGTCGCGCGAGCTGATCTACATCAGCCCGGCGGTGACGCATATCTACGGGCGCACGCCCCAGGAAGCCGC
>JACOVA010000118.1 GCA_016177575.1 Betaproteobacteria bacterium | reverse complement strand
GGCATCTCCGCCGCCTATTACGGCTACCAGGACCGCTATCGCGCGATCCCGGGCGACGACAGCGGCGCAGCCGCGCGTTGGACGACACCGACTGTCGCGGTTTCCGGCGGAGGCAACGGCGAGGTCGGTGGAGCCTACAACGCGGCTTGCGCCACGGCGACGGATGAATCCTGCCAGTGGTGGGACCACCTGCGGCGCGCCGGCTTCGTTTCCGGCTCCGGCAAGCTGCAACCATTCAACGCGGTCACCGGCATCATCGGCGTGCAGACCGGCGACGGCGCAGCTTCGCCCGCGGCGACGCTGCTCAACGTGGCGGGCGGCAACGGTTTCGTCGGCCTGCTCATCTGCTCGGCGGGCCTGCCCGACAAGATCGCGATCGCGGTCGACACGCAGATGGATGACTCCTCCTCGGCCACGGGCACTGTCCGCGGGCTCAAGCAAGCGGCGCCCAATCCGAGTATCGGAACTGGTCAGGTTGCAGAGCCTTCGTACGCGGAAACCGGGACCAACATCTACACGGTCTGCCGCTCGCTGTAATCCGGGTCGGGGGAAAGGAAGCCGGCGCAAGCCGGCTTTTTTTCGCCCGCGCGCCTCAGCCCTGCAGCAGGCGGATCTCCGCGGCGGCGAGCAGCTCGGGCACGCCGAGCAGCACTACCACGTCGCCCTGCTCGAGCGTGCCGGCCTCCTGCGGCGCCAGCCGGCGCGCCGAGCCGCGCCGGCGCACCGCCTTCACCTGCACTCCCAGGTCCTCCAGCCCCAGGTCGGCGAGCGCCTTGCCGATCGCGTGCGCGCTGCCCGCGAGCGCGACCGATTGCAGCCGCGCCTGCGGCCCCTCCATGGCGCCGGCCTCGTCGCTCGCGCCATGGAACAGGCCGCGCAGCAGGCCGTACTGCTGGTCGCGCACCGCGCGCATGCGCCGCACCACGCGGTTGAGCGGGATGCCGACCCAGACCAGCGTGTGGGAGGCGAGCATCAATCCGGATTCCAGGGCCTCGGGCACGATCTCGGACGCCCCGGCGGCGGACAGGCGCGCGCTATCGGCGTCCTCGCGCGCGCGCGCGATCACCGGCAGCGCGGGGTTGAGCGACTGGATGTGCGCCAGCACGCGCACCGCCGCGGTCGAGTCGGCGAAGGTAATCACGGCCGCAGCGGCGCGCAGGATGCCGGCCGCGATCAGCGCCTCGCGGCGCCCGCCGTCGGCGAAAACGACGGTATCGCCGGCGAGCGCGGCCTCGCGCACGCGCTCGGGATCGAGGTCGAGGGCGATGTAGCGCACGCCTTCGGCGTCGAGCAGGCGCGCGATGTGCTGCCCGTTGCGTCCGTAGCCGAGGATGATCACGTGCCGCTCGGCCTCGAGCGACTGCACCGCGACGCGGTGCATCTCGAGCGAACGCAGCATCCACTCCGAGCTCGAGAATCTGAGCACGATGCGGTCGCTCGCTCCGATCAGGAACGGGGTCGCCATCATCGACAGGATCATCGCGGCGAGCAGCGCCTGGCCCGTTGCGTCAGACACCACGCCCGCCGCGCCGGCCTGCGCCAGCAGCACGAAGCCGAACTCGCCGCCCTGCGCGAGCGCCAGGCCGCTGCGCAGCGCGGCGCCGGGCGCGAAGCCGAATCCCCTAGCGAGCGCCCCGACCAGCGCGAACTTGAGCGTCACCAGCAGCGCGAGCAGCAGCAGCACCAGGCCGATCCTCTCGCCCACCAGTCGCAGGTCGAGCATCATCCCCACGGTGATGAAGAACAGGCCGAGCAGCACGTCGCGGAACGGCTTGATCTCCTCTTCGACCTGGTAGCGGTACTCGGTCTCCGAGATGAGCATGCCGGCGAGGAAGGCTCCGAGCGCGAGCGACAGTCCCGCCAGCCCGGTGACGAACGCCATCGCCAGGATCACCAGCAGCACGTTGAGGACGAACAGCTCGGTCGACTTGCGGCGCGCCACCACCCCGAACCAGGCGCGCATCACGCGCGGACCGGCGAGCAGCACCACCGCGAGCACCAGCGCGGCCTTGGCGAGCGCGAGCGCGACCGCGGCGCCGATCCCGCCCGCCGGCTGGCCGAGCACCGGGACGAGGATCAGGAGCGGCACGACGGCGAGATCCTGGAACAGCAGCACGCCGACGATCGCGCGACCGTGCGCGCTGTCGAGCTCGAGCCGCTCGGCGAGCAGCTTGGACACCATCGCCGTCGAGGACATGGCGACCGCGCCGCCGAGCGCGAGTCCCACCTGCCAGCCCGCGCCCAGTGCGTAGGCGGCCGCGACGCAGGCGGCGATCGTGACCGCCACCTGCGCCAAACCCAGGCCGAACACCTCGCGGCGCATGACGCGCAGCTTCGGCAGGCTGAACTCCAGGCCGATGGAGAACATGAGGAACACGACGCCGAACCCGGCGAGGTGGCGCGTCTGCGCGTCGTCGGGCACCAGGCCGAGGGCGCGCGGGCCGAGCGCGAGGCCGACCGCGAGATAGCCGACCACCGGCGGCAGCGCGAGAAACCTGCACGCCACCACCGCCAGCACCGCCGCGGCGAGCAGGATCAGGATCGGTTGCAGCGTCACATCTGCGGCGCTCATCGGCAAAGTGCCTGAAATGATTGGGCTATACTTCCTCGTCATGATACCGAAGGACGCCACGGCTTCCGCGCTCGAGCTCGCGCGCCGCGTGCTCGCGATCGAAGCCGACGCGGTACGCGCGCTGCTCGAGCGCCTGGACGAGCGCTTTCTCGCCGCCGTGTCGCTCGTTCTCGCGTGCAAGGGGCGGGTGATCGTCAGCGGCATCGGCAAGTCCGGCCACATCGCGCGCAAGATCGCCTCCACGCTGGCGAGCACCGGCACGCCCGCCTACTTCGTGCATCCTGCCGAAGCGAGCCACGGCGATCTGGGAATGATCCAGCGCGACGACGTCCTGATCGGCATTTCCAACTCCGGGGAGAGCGACGAGCTGCTGAGAATCGTGCCGCTGGTGAAGCGCCGCGGCGCGAAGCTGATCGCGATCGCCGGCAGCCCGGCTTCGTCGCTGGCGCGCGAGGCGGACGTCATCCTGGACGCGGGCGTTGCGCAGGAAGCCTGCCCGCTCAATCTGGCGCCGACCGCCAGCACCACCGCGGCGCTCGCGCTGGGCGATGCGCTCGCGGTCGCGCTGCTCGATGCGCGCGGATTTTCCGCCGACGATTTCGCGCGCTCGCATCCGGGCGGCGTGCTCGGGCGCAAGCTCCTGACGCACGTCGCCGATGTCATGCGCACCGGCGACGCGGTCCCGCTGGTGCCGGCCGGCGCGACGCTCGCCGAGGCGATCCTCGAGATCACGCGCAAGGGCATGGGCATGACCGCGGTCGTCGACAACGACCGGCACGTGATCGGCATGTTCACCGACGGCGACCTGCGCCGCGCCATGGAGCGCAACGTCGATGCGCGCACGACGCCGATTGCCTCGGTGATGACCCGCTCGCCGTGCACCATCCGGCCCGAGGCACTCGCCGTCGAGGCGGTGGAGGCGATGGAGAGCCGCAAGATCACGCAGCTGCCCGTGGTGGACGCTTCCGGCCGCATCGTCGGCGCGCTCAACATCCACGACCTGTTCCGGGCCAAGATCGTCTAGCGCGGATGCAAGCTGCGGCTCCCGACGAGCAGGACGGAGCGAAGCGCGACGCATTCGAACGCGCGAAGCGCGTTAGGCTGATGCTGTTCGACGTCGACGGGGTGCTCACCGACGGCCGGCTCTGGTACGGACCCTCGGGCGAGGTGCTCAAGGCGTTCAGCGCCATCGACGGGCTCGGCATCAGGCTGCTGCTGCAGACGGGCGTCACGGTCGCGCTGCTGAGCGGGCGCGACTCGCCCGCGGTGGCGGCGCGCGCCGCCGAGCTCGGCATCGTCCACGTGCTGCAGGGCGCCGAAGACAAGCGCGCCGCGTTCGAGGCGCTGGCGGCGCGGCTCGGCGTTTCCGCGGCGCAAGCCGGCTGCATGGGCGACGAGCCGATCGACCTGCCGGTGATGCGCCGCTGCGCCTTCGCCTGCGCCCCGCGCGAGGCGCACGAACTGGTGCGCGCGCACGCGCATTACATCGCCGGTGCGCCGGCGGGCGGCGGCGCCGCGCGCGAGGTGTGCGAATTCCTGATGCGCGCGCAGGGCACGCTGGAGGCCGCCCTCGCCCGCTACCTCGCGTGAGACTGTCGGCCACGCGCATGTTCCCGCTGCTGCTCATGCTCGCGCTGGCGGCGCTGACGTTCTGGCTGGAGCGAACCGTGCGCGAGGAGGAGAGCGTGCATCCGTCGCTGCGCCGCCACGATCCGGATTACGTGGTGGACAACCTCGTGTACACGCGCTTCAACGCGCTGGGCGCGGTCGAATCTACGCTCGCGGCGGCGAAGATGATACATTACCCGGACGACGACTCGACCGAACTGGTCGCGCCGCGCATGGTGCAGACGAAGCCGAACGAGCCGCGCGTGACGTTGACCGCCGACCGCGGCGCGCTGTCGCAGGACGGCGAGGAAGTGTTTCTCTACGACAACGTGCTGCTGGTGCGCGAAGGCAGCGCGCAGCAGCCCGAGACGCGCATGCGCACCAGCTTCATGCACGTGGTGCGCGCGCGCTCGCTGATGCGCACCGATCGCGAGGTCGTGATCACCGAGCAGGACCGCACGCTTTCGGGCCGCGGCATGGAGTATCACAATGACTCGAGGCAGTTCTTCCTGCGCGAGCGGGTGCGCGGCCGCTTCGAGTCCAGGGCAAAATGAACTTCCGCATGGGCTTGCGATCGTGGACGGCTGCGTTGCTGCTCGGGATGCTGCCCGCCTGGCCGGCGCTCGCCGAAAAGGCGGACAAGGACAAGCCCACGCACATCGAGGCGAACCGCATGAGCTCGGACGACGCTAGGCGCCTGAGCATCTTCGAGGGCAGCGTGGTACTGACCAAGGGAACGGTGGTGGTGCACGCCGACCGCATCGTGGTGCGCCAGGACGCCGACGGGTACCAGTTCGCCACCGCGACCGGCAAGCCGGTACGCTTCCGCCAGAAGGGCGACCCCAAGGATGGCAAGGAGGGCCTGTGGACCGACGGCGAGGCGCTGCGCGTCGAGATCGACGACCGCAACGAGCGCGTCGAGCTGTTCGAGCGGGCACGCGTCACGCGCGACCAGGACGTGGTGAACGGCGATTACATCTTCCTCGACCAGCGCACCGAGTTCTTCTCGGTGAGCGCGGCCAAGGGCGCCGCGCCGAGCGCCACCGGGGGCCGGGTACGCGCGGTGATCCAGCCCAAGGCGAAGCCGGAAGCCAGCACGCCGCCCGCGCGATGAGCGTCCTGCGCTCGGAGAGCCTGCGCAAGCGCTTCAGCTCGCGCACCGTCGTCGAAGGCGTCTCGCTCGAGGTCGCGAGCGGCGAAGTGGTCGGGCTGCTGGGCCCGAACGGCGCGGGCAAGACCACCTGCTTCTACATGATCGTCGGCCTGGTTCCGGCCGACTCGGGGCGCATCCACCTCGACCGCCGCGAGCTCACCCATCTGCCGATCCACCGCCGCGCGCGCCTCGGGATCTCCTACCTGCCGCAGGAGAACTCGGTGTTCCGCAAGCTCTCGGTCGAGGAGAACGTGCAGGCAGTGCTCGAGCTGCAGGGCCTTGCGGCCGACCAGGTCGAGCCGCGCCTGGCGGAGCTGCTCGCCGAGCTCAACATCTCGCACCTGCGCAAGCACACCGCATTGTCGCTCTCGGGCGGCGAGCGCCGGCGCCTCGAGATCGCGCGCGCCCTCGGCACCAGGCCGGCGTTCATCCTGCTCGACGAGCCCTTCGCCGGCGTCGATCCGATCGCGGTGCTCGACATCCAGCGCATCATCGGCTACCTGAAGGAGCGCGGCATCGGCGTGCTGATCACCGACCACAACGTGCGCGAGACGCTCGGCATCTGCGATCGCGCCTATATCATCAACGAAGGCAAGGTGCTCGCCTACGGCCGCCCGGACGAGATCGTCTATAATGACAACGTCCGCCGCGTCTACCTGGGCGAGAACTTCCGCATGTAATGCGCGCGGCGCGCCGCACAGCCCTCTGCCGATGAAGCCCACCCTGCAGTTCCGGCTCTCGCAACACCTCACGCTGACGCCGCAGCTGCAGCAATCGATCCGCCTGCTGCAGCTCTCGACGGTGGAGCTCAACCAGGAGATCGAGCGCCTGCTGATGGAGAACCCGATCCTCGAGCGCGAGGACGGGGAAAGCGACGCCGCCGGCGCGGTCCAGGAGTCGCCCCCGCGGGCGCCGTCGGCCGAGGCCGCGGGCGGCGCGCCCGAGCGACCGGAGGACTTCGCGGCCGATTTCGCCGCCCCCTGGCGCGGCGGCGACGACGAGGGCGACGACGGCGACCGCACCCACGCCGCGCCCGACACGCCGACGCTGCGCGACCACCTGAACAGCGAGCTCGCGCTGACCAATCTGGGCGCGCGCGACCGCACGCTGGCCGGGCTGCTCATCGATGCGCTGGACGAGGATGGCTATCTGACGCAGCCGCTCGAGGAGATCGCGGCGCTGATGCCGCCCGACGCGGAGGTCAGCGTCGAGGAGCTGGCGATCGCGCTCAGGCACCTGCAGAACTTCGAGCCCGCGGGCGTGGGCGCGCGCTCGCCGGGGGAATGCCTGTGCCTGCAGATCAGGAACCTGCCGCAGGATGCGGTGCGAGATCTCGCGCTCGCGATCGCCGGGCGGCACCTCGAGCTGCTGGCGGCACGCGACTACGTGCGCCTGAAGAACCTCACCGGCGCGGACGACGCGACGCTGCGCGCTGCGCAGCAGTTGATCCGCGGCCTCAATCCCCGCCCCGGCGCCTGCTTCGCCAGGGTCGAGGCGCGCTACGTGGTGCCGGACGTGGTGGTGCGCAAGGTGAGGAATGTCTGGCGCGCGAGCCTCAACCCCGAGGCGATGCCGCGGCTGCGCGTCAACCGGCTGTACGCTGAGCTCGCGGCGCGGCCGCGCAACGGCGGCGGCAACGCGCTCGCCTCGCAGCTGCAGGAAGCGCGCTGGCTGATCAAGAACGTGCAGCAGCGCTTCGACACCATCCTGCGCGTTTCGCAGGCGATCGTCGACCGGCAGCGCAATTTCCTCGAGCACGGCGAGGTCGCGATGCGGCCGATGGTGCTGCGCGAGATCGCCGATGTGCTGGGCGTGCACGAAAGCACCGTCTCGCGCGTGACGACGCAGAAGTACATGGCGACGCCGCGCGGCACTTTCGAGCTCAAGTACTTCTTCGGCAGCCACGTCGCGACCGACACCGGGGGTGCCGCCTCGTCGACCGCGATCCGGGCGCTCATCAAGCAGCTGGTCGCTGCCGAGGACGCGCACGCGCCGCTCTCCGACTCGCGCATCGCGCAGATCCTCGGCGAGCAGGGGATCGTGGTCGCGCGACGCACGATCGCCAAATACCGGGAATCATTGCAGATCCCGCCGGTCAACCAGAGGAAGAGCCTGTGATGAACCTGAGCGTCAGCGGCCATCATCTCGAAGTCACGCCGGCGATCCGCAGCTACGTCAGTGGCAAGCTGGAGCGCATCAGGCGGCATTTCGACCACGTCATCGACGCGCACGTGATCCTGTCGGTGTCGAAGATCAGGCAAAAGGCCGAAGTGACGCTGCACGTGCGCGGCAAGGACATCTACTGCGAGTGCGAGGAGGCGGACCTGTACGCGGCCATCGACCTGCTGATCGACAAGCTCGACCGCCAGGTGCTGCGCTACAAGGACAGGCGCAACGACAAGCCGCACGACTCGATCAAGCACGCCTAGGGTTCGGGATATAATCCGCCCCCTCCAATGAGCCTGGTCGCGAAGCTGCTGCCGGTTGCCAACGTGCTGCCCGATCTGGCCGCCTCGAGCAAGAAGCGGCTGTTCGAGCAGGTCGGGCTGCTGTTCGAGAACCGCCATGGCATCGGCAAGGGGGTGGTGTTCGACAGCCTGTTCGCGCGCGAGCGCCTCGGCTCGACCGGACTGGGCCAGGGCGTCGCGATCCCGCACGGGCGCATCAAGGGTCTCAAGGAGGCGCTGGGCGCATTCGTCCGGCTCGCGCAGCCGGTGCCCTTCGACGCGCCGGACGGCAAGCCGGTCGGCCTGGTGTTCGCGCTGCTGGTGCCCGAGCAGGCGACCGAGAAGCACCTCGAGATCCTCTCCGAGCTGGCGCAGATGTTCAGCGACCGCTCGCTGCGCGAGGCCCTGGCGAGCGCCACCGACGCCGAAGCACTGCACAAGCTCATTGCGGCATGGCAACCGGATGCTCCAGGTCAACGTCGCGCAGCTGCATGAAGACAACCGCGAGGCGCTTTCGCTCGTCTGGGTCGCCGGGCGCGAGGGCCGCACCGCGGTGCGCCGCGAGTCGGCAGCGGCCGGCGCGCTGGTCGGCTATCTCAATTTCACGCACCCGAACAGCATTCAGGTCATCGGCAGCCAGGAGGCCGCGCTCGCCGAGCAGCACGACGCGGCGAAGCGCGCCGATTACGCCTCCCGGCTGATCGCCGCCCAGCCCGCGGCGGTGGTGTTCGCCGACGGCGTGCAGCCCTTCCCGGAGCTCATCGAAGCGGCCGAGCGCACGCAGGCGCCGGTCTTCACTTCGCCGCTGCAGGCCGGGCGCGTTATCGAGAAGCTCTCGAGCTACCTCGCCAAGAGGCTCGCCGATATCGTCGAGCGCCACGGCGTGCTGATGGACGTGCTTGGCATGGGCGTGCTGATCACGGGCGAGTCGGGCGTGGGAAAAAGCGAGCTCGCGCTCGAGCTGATCAGCCGCGGCCACGGGCTGGTGGCCGACGACGTCGTGGAGATTTCCAGGATTGCCGCCAATACGGTGGAAGGGCGCTGCCCGCCGCTGCTCAGGGATTTCCTCGAGGTGCGCGGCCTCGGCTTGATCAACATCCGCGCCATCTACGGCGAGACCGCGGTGCGGCCCAAAATGAAGCTGAAGCTGGTCACCCAGCTCGAGCGCCCGGCGCGCGGCGCGGCGCGCGACAGCGTCGAGCGCCTGCCGCTGTCCGAGCTCTCGGAGGAAATACTCGGCGTCACCGTGCGCAAGGTGGTGATCCCGGTGGCGGCGGGGCGCAACCTCGCCGTGCTGCTCGAGGCGGCAGTGCGCAACTACATCCTGCAGTTGCGCGGCAAGGATTCGGCCGCCGAGTTCCTCGCGCGGCAGAAGCACGCGATGGAGGACGGCAGCTAGGTTCTGCATGCAGCTGATCCTGGTCAGCGGCCTGTCGGGTTCGGGCAAGAGCATCGCCCTGGACGTGCTCGAGGACAGCGGCTACTACTGCGTCGACAACCTGCCGGCGAGCTTGCTGCTCGACGTGGTCGCCTTCCTCGACGAGGCGGGACACGACAGAGTGGCGGTGAGCGTCGATGCGCGCAGCGTCGCGCTCGCATCTCTTCCCGGGCACCTTGCCGTGCTCAAGGCGCGTGGCGCGCAGCCGCTGGTGCTGTTCCTCGAGGCGAGCGAGGCGGCGCTGCTGCGCCGCTTCGCGGAGACGCGGCGCGGCCATCCGCTCGCCGGCCGCGGCCGCTCGGCCGGCATGACGCTGGCGGAGGCGGTCGCGCGCGAGCGCACGCTGCTCGCCGGGGTCTCGCAGCTCGGGCACCGCATCGACACCAGCGACCTCCAGCCCAGGGCGCTGCGCAACTGGATCAGGGACCTGCTCGGCCTGGCAGGGGGGTCGCTGACGCTGCTGTTCGAGTCGTTCGCGTTCCGCGACGGCATTCCGCTCGACGCCGACTGGGTCGTCGACGCAAGGATGCTGCCCAATCCCCATTACGAGCCGGGTCTGGCCGC
>JACOVA010000011.1 GCA_016177575.1 Betaproteobacteria bacterium | reverse complement strand
AGCTCTACGAAGTGACCGGGGGCGAGGCGATCGTCACCTCTGACGTCGGCCAGCACCCTATGTGGGCGGCGCAGTTCGACAAGTGCGAGCAGGCGCTCCGCTGGATCAGTTCCGGAGGCCTCGGCACCATGGGTTTCGGCCTGCCGGCGGCGATGGGAGCGCAACTCGCCAACCCGGGCGCGACGGTGGCCTGCGTCACCGGCGAGTCGTCGATCCAGATGTGCCTGCAGGAGCTCTCGACCTGCAAGCAGTACCGCCTGCCGATCAAGATCGTCAACCTCAACAACAAGTACATGGGCATGGTGCGCCAGTGGCAGCAGTTCTTCCACGGCAACCGCTATTCCGAGTCCTACATGGACGCGCTGCCCGATTTCGTCAAGCTCGCCGAGGGCTACGGCCATGCCGGGGTGCAGGTCGACAAGCCGGCGGACGTGGAGCCGGCGCTGCGCGAGGCGTTCAAGAGGAAGAACGACCTCGTGTTCCTCGATTTCATCACCGACCAGACCGAAAACGTCTACCCGATGATTCCCGGCGGCAAGGGAATCACCGAGATGATCCTCGCCGAGGATCTTTGATGCGCCACGTCATCTCCATCCTGGTCGAAAACGAGGCCGGGGCGCTGTCGCGCATCTCGAACATGTTCTCGGCGCGCGGCTACAACATCGAGTCGCTCACCGTCGCGCCCACCGAGGATGCCTCGATGTCGCGCATGACCGTGGTCACCAAGGGCTCGGACGATGTCATCGAGCAGATCACCAAGCAGCTCAACAAGCTGGTCGAGGTGGTGAAGGTCGTCGATCTGTCCGAGGCCGAGCACATCGAGCGCGAGCTGATGCTGATCAAGGTGCGCGCCGGGGCCAAGGAGCGCGAGGACGTGAAGCGCATGGCGGACATTTTCCGCGGCCGCGTCATCGACGTCTCGGACAACACCTACACCATCGAGCTCACCGGCGATGGCGCCAAGCTCGATGCCTTCATCCAGGCGCTCGACCAGGGCACGATCCTGGAGACCGTGCGCACGGGGGCGAGCGGCATCGGCAGAGGGAATAGAATTCTCAGAGTCTAGGATTGAGCGCAGCTCAATCCTTCGGTTTTCATACAGGGGTTCCTATGAAGGTCTACTACGACAAGGATGCGGATCTCTCGCTCATCAAGGGCAAGAAGGTCGCCATTCTCGGCTACGGCTCGCAGGGCCACGCGCATTCGCTCAACCTGCACGACTCGGGAATCAGGGTCACGGTGGGCCTGCGCAAGGGCGGCCCGTCCTGGGCCAAGGCGAAGAAGGCCGGGCTGAAAGTCGCGACGGTCGCCGACGCGACCAAGAATGCGGACGTCGTCATGATGCTCATGCCCGACGAGCACATCGCCGCGGTCTACAAGACGGAGGTCGAGCCGCACATCAGGAAAGCCGGCGCGCTCGCCTTCGCGCACGGCTTCAACATCCATTTCGGCCAGGTGCAGCCGCGCGCGGACCTGGACGTGTGGATGGTCGCGCCAAAGGCGCCGGGCCACACCGTGCGCTCGACCTACGTCGCGGGCGGCGGCACGCCGATGCTGGTCGCGGTGCACCAGAACCCGTCCAGGAAGGCGCGCGACATGGCGCTTTCCTACGCGGCGGCGATCGGCGGCGGCAAGGCCGGCATCATCGAGACCAATTTCAGGGAGGAAACCGAGACCGACCTGTTCGGCGAGCAGACCGTGCTGTGCGGCGGCGTGGTCGAGCTGGTGAAGGCGGGCTTCGATGTGCTGACCGAGGCGGGCTACGCGCCCGAGATGGCCTACTTCGAGTGCCTGCACGAGCTCAAGCTCATCGTCGACCTCATGTACGAGGGAGGCATCGGCACCATGAACTACTCGATCTCGAACAACGCCGAGTACGGCGAATACGTGAGCGGGCCGAAGGTGATCGACGAAGGCGTGCGCCAGCGCATGCGCGAGATCCTGGCGCGCATCCAGTCGGGCGAGTACGCGAAGGAATTCGTGCTCGAGAACCGTGCCGGCGCGACCACGCTGCTTGCGCGCCGGCGCCAGACCGCCGAGCTGCCGATCGAGAAGGTCGGCGCGCGGCTGCGCGAGATGATGCCCTGGATCAGGCGCAACCGCCTGGTCGACACCTCCAGGAACTAGGAACAGGGGAACCCGAGGTTCCCCTTGACCCCCTCCACGTGAAGTATCCGCATCCGGTCATCGCGCGGGAGGGATGGCCGTTCCTGGCGGTTGCTTTCGGCTTTTCTCTTCTCGCAAGCCTGTTCCTTGGCGTTTTCTGGTCGCTGCCCTTCTGGGCGGCGACCCTGTTCATCCTGCAGTTCTTCCGTGACCCGGCGCGCGAGGTCCCGCAGGACCCGCAGGCGGTGGTCTCCGCCGCCGACGGCCGCGTGGTCGCGGTCGAGAAGGCGCGCGACCCCTATCTCGAGCGCGAGGCGCTCAAGGTGTCGGTGTTCATGAACGTGTTCAACGTGCACTCCAACCGCTCGCCCGTGGACGGCACGGTGCAGCGGCGCTGGTACCATGCGGGCAGCTTCCTCAACGCGGCCCTCGACAAGGCCTCGCTCGAGAACGAGCGCAACGCGCTCTGGCTGCGCACCCGCGGCGGCGTCGACGTGACCTGCGTGCAGATCGCCGGTTTGGTCGCGCGCCGGATTCTCTGCTATGTTGGCGAGGGGGCCGAGCTGGAGCGGGGACAGCGCTTCGGCTTCATCCGCTTCGGCTCGCGCGTGGACGTGTACCTGCCGGCCGATGCCGAGGTCAAGGTGGCGCTCGGCGACAGGGTGCACGCGGCCGAGTCGGTGCTTGCGAGGCTGGCAGCGCATGGGTGACCTGGGAGACTTCGAGGACAGCAGGCCCGAGCTCGCGCCGCGCACGATCGGCGTGCTGCGCCGGCGCGGCATCTACCTGCTGCCGAACCTGTTCACCACCGGGGTGCTGTTCTGCGGCTTCTTCGCGATCGTGCAGGCGATGAACGGGCGCTTCGACATCGCCGCGATCGCGATCTTCGTCGCGCTGGTGCTCGACGGTATGGACGGCCGCGTCGCGCGCTGGACCAACACCCAGAGCGAATTCGGCGCGCAGTACGACAGCATTGCCGACATGGTCGCCTTCGGCGCCGCGCCCGCGCTGGTGGCCTATACCTGGGTGCTGAAGGACCTGGGCACCGCCGGCTGGATCGGCGCCTTCATCTATTGTGCGGCCACGGGAATCCGCCTCGCGCGCTTCAACACCAACATCGGCACCGTCGACAAGCGCTACTTCCAGGGGCTTCCCTGCCCGTCCGGTGCCGCGGTGCTGGCCGGTCTGGTGTGGATGCTGGTCGACTTCGGGCTCAAGCCCGACCAGTGGTACCTCATCGCCGGCGTAACCTGGGCCGCCGCCGTGTTCATCGGCATGACGATGGTGTCCAACCTGCCTTTCTACAGTTTCAAGGAAGTGAGCTGGAAGCAGCGCGTTCCGCTGTGGGTGATCCTGGTCTCGGTGTTCGGGCTCTCGATCGTGGCCTCGCGCCCGTCGCTGGTGCTGTTCGTCCTCTTCCTCGCCTACTCGCTCTCCGGATACGTGATGTGGGCGAGCGGGCGCCGCGGCCGGACCGTGCTGCCCGAGGAGTAGGTTAGCGGCGCAGCTGCCCGCTCCCCATGCCCGAACGTCGTGCCGTAACGACGAGGATTCCCGCGCGGCTCGACGCGCTTCCCTGGTCGCGCTGGCACTGGCGCGTGGTCGCCGCGCTCGGGGTCACCTGGATGCTCGACGGGCTCGAGGTGACGGTGGTCGGTTCCCTCGGCCCGACGCTGCAGCGGTCGGAAACCCTCGGGCTCACGGCGGCCGAGATCGGCTGGACGGGCTCGGCCTACGTCGCCGGCGCGGTGCTCGGCGCGCTCTATTTCGGCCGCCTCGCCGACCGCCTGGGGCGCCGGCGGCTGTTCCTGGTCACGCTCGGTGTCTATCTCGCCGCGACGCTGCTGACCGCGCTCAGCTTCGACTTCACCTCCTTCGCCCTGTGCCGCGCGCTCACCGGGCTCGGGATCGGCGGCGAATACGCCGCGATCAACTCGGCGATCGACGAGCTGGTACCGGCGCGCGTTCGCGGCGTCGTCAGCCTGAGCATCAACGGCAGCTTCTGGATCGGTGCAGCGGCGGGGGCGGCGCTGAGCCTCGTGCTGCTCGATCCCGCGCGGCTCGCGCCGGACCTCGGCTGGCGGCTCGCGTTCGCGCTCGGCGCCGTGCTCGCGTTCGCCATCCTGCTCGTGCGCCGCAACGTGCCGGAGAGCCCGCGCTGGCTGATCACGCACGGCCGCGTCGCGGAGGCCGAGGCAGTGGTCGCGTCGATCGAGCGCGAGGTGCGCGCGCAGCACGGTCCGCTCGCGGCGCCCGAGGACACGCTCGCGATCCGGCTGCGGCCGCCGGTTTCCTGGGCCGAGATCCTGCGGCTCCTGCTGCGGCGCTTCCGCGCCCGCGCGGTGCTCGGATTCGCCCTGATGGGATCGCAGGCGTTTCTCTACAACGCGATCTTCTTCACCTATGCGCTGGTGCTGACGCGCTTCTACGGCATCGCCGACGAGCGCGTCGGCCTCTACATCTTCCCGTTCGCCCTCGGCAACGCGCTCGGGCCGCTGCTGCTTGGCCGCCTGTTCGACACCGTCGGGCGGCGCGTGATGATCGCGACCAGTTACGCCGTCTCCGGCCTCGGCATGCTCGTCACCGGCTGGGGCTTCAGCCGCGGCTGGCTGGACGCCACGAGCCACGCGCTGTGCTGGTCGGCGATCTTCTTCGTTGCCTCTGCAGCGGCGAGCTCGGCCTACCTGACGGTGAGCGAGGTGTTTCCGCTCGAGATGCGCGCGATCGCGATTTCGATCTTCTACGCCATCGGCACCGGCATCGGCGGCTTCGCGGCGCCGGCGCTGCTCGGCACGCTGATCGGCACCGGCAGCCGGGACGCCGTGTTTCTCGGCTACGCGCTCGCCGGCGCATTGATGTGCCTGGGAGCCCTGGCCGCAGCGCTCCTCGGCGTCGACGCCGAGCGCAAGCCCCTCGAGGCGGTGGCGCGGCCGCTCAGCGCGGACTGAGCCGCGCCGCGCGGATCGAGTACATTCCCCCTCTTGCCATGCCCGCCATCACCGGCCGCGCCGCGTTCCTCCAGCTCCTCGCCGACGAGGGGGTGACGCACCTGTTCGGCAATCCCGGCACCACCGAGTTGCCGATCATGGAGGTGGTGCCCGATTTCCCGCAGCTCAGGTTCGTGCTCGGGTTGCACGAGTCGGTGGTGCTCGGCATGGCCGACGGCTTCGCGCGCGCCTGCGGCCGGCTCGCCGCGGCCAACGTGCATGTCGCGCCCGGCCTCGGCAACGCCATGGGCGCGCTCTACAACGCGAAGTTCTCCAACTCGCCGCTCATCATCACCGCCGGCCAGCAGGAGCAGGGGCATGGCCTGCTCGAGCCGCTGCTCTACGAGCCGCTGGTGCGCCTGGCGCAACCGCTGGTCAAGTGGGCGATCGAGGTGACGCGGGTCGAGGACCTGCCGCGCATCGTGCATCGCGCAGCCAAGGTGGCGCTCACGCCGCCCTGCGGCCCGGTGTTCATCAGCCTGCCGGGCGACGTGCTCGACCGCTCGGCCGAGATGGACCTCGGCGGGCCAGTGCGCGTCGAGACCGCGGTGCGACCGTCGGATGAGGCGCTGGCGCGACTCGCCGACATGCTGCTCGCGGCGCGCCGGCCGGTGATCGTCGCCGGCCAGGAACTCGCGGCGCACGACGCGTTCGCCGAAGCCGCCGAGCTCGCCGAGCTGCTCGGCGCGGCGGTGTTCGGCTCGTCGGTCGCCTACTCGGCGCAGTTCCCCACCGCGCATCCCGCGTTTCTCGGTTGCCTGACGCGCAACCAGAAGCAGGTGCGCGCAGCGCTGGAGCCCTTCGATCTGCTGGTCTGCCTCGGAGCGGACCTGCTGCGCATGTCGGTGTACTCGCCGGTGGAGCCGCTGCCCGAGGGCCTGCCGGTCGTGCACCTGAGCGAGCGCAGCTGGGAGCTGGGCAAGAACTACCGCACTGATCTCGCGATCCAGGCCGATGTGAAGGAGACGCTGCGCGCGCTGCTGCCGCTGCTGCGCGAGCGGCGCACGCCGCAGGGCGCGGCGCAGGCCGCCGCGCGGCTCGCCGAGATCGCGCCGCGCAACTGGTCGGCGCAGCGCGACCAGGCGGCGGTCGCCGCGCTCGCGCAGGCGGAGACCTCGCCGATCGATCCGCGTTACCTCATGCTGCGTATCAGCGACAACCTGCCGCAGGACGCGGTGGTGGTCGAGGAAGCGCTGATCTCGTCGCTCGCCTTGCCGGGCTTTCTGCGGCTTTCGGACCGCCGCGCCTTCTACGGACTGGCGAGCGGCGGGCTCGGCTTCGCGATGCCCGGCGCGATCGGCGTGAGCCTCGCACTGCCCGGCCGCCCCGTGGTTGCGGTGGTCGGCGACGGCAGCGCGATGTACGGCATCCAGGCGCTGTGGACCGCCGCCCACCTCAGGCTGCCGGTCACCTACGTGATCGCCAACAATCGCAGCTACCGCATCCTCAAGGAGCGGCTGGTGTCGATGCGCGCGACCGACAAGTTCACCGGCATGGACATCCGCGACCCCGCCATCGACTTCACCGCGCTCGCCGGGTCGATGGGCGTCGGCGCGCGGCGGGTCGCCGACCCGAACGACGTCGTCCCGGCGCTGCGCGAGGCCGCGGGCCGCGGCGGCCCGAGCCTGATCGAGGTGATGGTGGCAGACGGCTTCGGCGGCTGACTATCGTTTTTTCGTCACCCGCCGCACCGCGTCGCTGCGCTTGAGGACGAAGCTGCGCAGCTTCGTGCCCAGTCCCGGACCGTCCGGCGCGGTGATGAAGCCGCGCTTGAGCGGCGGCAGGTTGGTGACGAGCTTGCCGTACCAGTCATAGTAGAAGGCGCGCACCACTTCCTGGACCAGCGTGTTGGGGCAATTCATCGCCAGGTGCACCGACGCGGTCAGGAGAACCGGCCCCGTGCAGTCGTGCGGCGCCAGCGGCAGGTGCCAGGCCTCGGCCATGGTGGCGATCTTCTTTGCCTCCGAGAGCCCGCCCGCCCAGCCCACGTCGAGCATGCACACCGACACCGCCTGCTTCTGGAACAGGTCGCGAAAGCTCCAGCGCGTGGCGAGCGTCTCGGAAGCCGTCACCCAGACGTCGGTGCGCCGCGCGTACTCGGCGAGCGCGTCGAGGTTGCTCATCTTCACCGGGTCCTCGTACCAGTAGGGGTCGAACGGCTCCAGCGCCTTGGCGATGCGGATCGCCGCGGGCAGCTGCCATAGCGAGTGGAACTCGACGTGAATGTCCATCCGGTCGCCCACGGCCTTGCGGATCAGCTCGAACGGCCGCAGCGCCTTTTTCAGGTCCGCCTTGGAGATATCGGTGCCGTGCGAGGCTTCCGCGGCCTCGTCGAAGGGCCAGATCTTCATGCCGGTGATTCCCATGTCGAGCAGCGAGCGCGCGAGCTCGCCCGCGTCCGTCCTGAAGGCGGCGAGGTCCTCGTACGGGCGCTTCTTGCGGTCGATGCGCGCGGGCAGGCCGAAGTTCTCCGTGCCCTGCGTGGGCTTCGCGCGCACGTACTCGTAGCCCGCGCAGGTGTTGTAGACGCGCACGCGGTCGCGGGTGGCGCCGCCGAGCAGTTGGTAGATCGGCTGGCCCGTCGCCTGGCCGAACAGGTCCCAGAGCGCGATGTCGAGGGCGGACGCGGCGCGCATCTCCACGCCCACGCTGTTGAAGCCGAGATAGCTGTTGAGGAAGTGCCGGCTGTGGGCGTCGATCCGCAGCGGGTCCTTGCCGAGCAGGTAGGGCGCGCAGGTCTCGTGGACATGGGCCGCCACCGGCGCCACCGCGTAAAACGTCTCGCCCAGGCCCACCAGGCCCGCGTCGGTGTGCACCTGCACCCAGAGGAGGTTCGGAAATTCACCCAGGGTGATGGTCTCGATTGCGGTGATTTTCATCCGTGGTATAGTGTACCCATGAGCCCGGCGTACGCACTCCTTGCTGCTGTCCTTGCGACGACGCTCACCAGCCTGCTTCTCCTGGCTGGCCCGCTGCTGCGCCTCGCGCGCACAAACTAAATCCCACAATCCGGCAGTACCCCTGACCGCCCACCCGGCGGCGAGGACTTTTCGCATTCCCACGAGGAGCGGACCATGAGCACGAACAAGCTGATCATTTTCGACACCACCATGCGCGACGGCGAGCAGTCGCCCGGCGCCTCCATGACCAAGGTGGAGAAGCTGCGCATCGCGCGCCAGCTGGAGCGCATGCGCGTCGACGTGATCGAGGCCGGGTTCCCCGCATCCTCGAACGGCGACTTCGAGGCGGTGCGCGCCGTCGCCGGCGTGATCCGCGATTCCACCGTGTGCGGGCTGTGCCGGGCCAACGACAAGGACATCCAGCGCGGCATCGACGCCCTGAAGGGGGCGAAAGGGCCCTGGCGCATCCACACCTTCATCGCCACCAGCGCGCTGCACATGGAGAAGAAGCTGCGCATGACGCCCGAGCAGGTGCTCGAGCAGGCGAAGCTTTCGGTGCGCTACGCGAAGAATGCCTGCCCCGACGTCGAGTTCTCGCCCGAGGACGGCAGCCGCTCCGATCCCGACTTCCTGTGCCGCGTGCTCGAGGCCGCCATCGACGAGGGCGCGACCACGATCAACATTCCGGACACGGTCGGCTATGCGGTTCCGGACCAGTTTGGCGAGATGATTCTGAATCTGAGAAAAAAAATACCCAATTCCGACAAGGCGGTGTGGAGCGTGCACTGCCACAACGATCTCGGCATGGCGGTCGCCAATTCGCTTGCCGCGGTGCGCATCGGCGGCGCGCGCCAGATCGAGTGCACGGTGAACGGCCTGGGCGAGCGCGCCGGCAACACCTCGCTGGAAGAGGTGGTCATGGCGGTGCGCACGCGCAAGGATTTCTTCAAGCTCGATACCAGGATCGACACGACGCAGATCGTCCCGGCCTCCCGGCTCGTCTCGCAGATCACCGGCTTCGTGGTGCAGCCCAACAAGGCGGTGGTCGGGGCGAACGCCTTCGCGCACGCCTCCGGCATCCACCAGGACGGCGTGCTCAAGGCGCGCGAGACCTACGAGATCATGACCGCCGAGGACGTGGGCTGGAGCGCCAACAAGATCGTGCTCGGCAAGCTCTCCGGGCGCACCGCGTTCAAGCAGCGCCTGAAGGAGCTCGGCATCGAGCTCGACCACGAGGACGCCTACAACAAGGCCTTCCAGCGCTTCAAGGACCTGGCCGACAAGAAAGCCGAGATCTTCGACGAGGACCTGCAGGCGCTGGTGTCGCAGGAAGCCGGGGTCTCGAGCGACGAGTACTGGAGCCTGGTCTCGATGAGCCAAGGGAGTGGAACCGATGACCGGCCCCACGCTGCCGTTGTCTTGAACGAGAATGGAACCCAGAAAAAATCGGAATCAAAGGGCGACGGCCCGGTGGACGCCACTTTCAAGGCGATCGAAAGCGTTGCGAAAAGCGGCGCCGAGCTGCTGCTCTACTCGGTCAACGCGGTGACGCAGGGCACCGAGAGCCAGGGCGAGGTGACTGTGCGGCTGGCGAAGGGTGGGCGCATCGTCAACGGCGTGGGTGCCGACACCGACATCATCGTCGCCTCGGCCAAGGCCTACATCAGCGCGCTCAACAAGCTCGCGAGCAAGGTCGAGCGGCTCAACCCCCAGCACCAGCTGTAGGTTGCGCTACTCCGGGAGCGTCTCGCCCGAGCCGCCCATTTCCCTGGGCATGTCTTTCATTTTCGGCAGCCCGTCGCGGATGCGCAGCACGCTCTCCTGATAGTTGACGTGCAGTCCCGGCTTGAACGGCAGGTCCGGAATCGTCGCCGCATAGACATCGGTGACGCCCCAGCCCGGATGCTCGGTGAACAGATGGCCGCCGCAGGATTTGCACCACTTGCGCAGGCTCTTGTCGGTCTTGTGGAACGTGCCGACCTGGCTGGCGCCGCCGGTGATCTTGACCGCATCCGGTTTCCACAGGGTGAACGCGTTCAGCGGGCCCGCAGACCAGTGCCGGCACGAGGCGCAGTGGCAATACCCCATCGCTGCCGGCTCCCCCGTTACCCGGAACTCGACGGCACCGCAGAAGCACTTTCCGCGCAGTTCCCTGATTTCTTCCATGATTGCTCCTTGGCCGTCGCAGATCGCAGCTATTCCGGCAGCCCCGCCTTGAGCACGCCGTCGCGGTGATGCTCGAGGTCGCGCGCGTGCCGGTAGTGAAGCGTCGCGAGGCAGGCCGCCCAGTTGAAGCCGGGGTCGCGCTCCAGCGCTTCGCGCACACGGCCCGCCGCCGCCGCCGGATCGCCGAGCTGCGCATGGCACGCGGCAAGAAGCGCGAGCGTCGGGGCGTCGGGCGCAGTGATGTGCGCGAGCGCATCCAGCGCCTCGGCATACCGGCGCGCCACGAAATAGGCGCGCCCGAGGTGGCTCCAGAAGCGCAGCGGGTGGTAGGGGTTCAGGCGCATCGCCTTGCGGATCCAGTCGATGCCCTCCTGCGCCTGGCCGTGCCAGGTGAGGACCTCGCCCTGCTGCACGACGATCAGGTCGTCGTTGGGGTTCAGCGCCAGCGCGCGTTGCTGGTGATAGATCGCCTTGTCGTGGTCGTTCTGGACGACCGCGATTGCCGCCAGGATGCGGTGCACGTCGCTGTCGTTGTCGTCCAGGCCGAGCGCGGTCTCGAGCTCGCGCACGATCACGTCTTCGGTCCTGGCCTTGTCCTCACACCAGCCGTAGCCCCACTGCTGGCCCAGGATGCAGGCCTTCCAGGCATGCGCATGCGCGTACTTCGGGTCGAGCTCGATGGCGCGCTCGATCAGCTCCTGGGCCTTGGCGTTGTCCTCGCGCTTGGAGCGGTGATGCAGCACCTTCGCCTCGAGCACACATTCGTACGCGGCCATGTTGCCGGTCTGCTTGCGCTCTGCGCGACCGCGCGCGTCCGCCTCCATGCGGCCGGGCAGGGTGGCGACGATGGCCGAGGTCACCTCGTCCTGGAGCGCGAAGATGTCGTCCAGCTCACGGTCGTAGCGTTCCGCCCAGACGTGCCGGTCCGACTCGGCGTCGATCAGCTGCACCGTCACGCGCACGCGGTTGCCCGCCTTGCGCACGCTGCCCTCGATCACGTACTGAATGCCGAGCTCCTCGGCCACCTTGCGCACGTCCACCGCCTGACCCTTGAACTTGAACGAGGTGTTGCGCGAGATCACCACCAGGTCGCGGAAGCGCGACAGGTCGGTGAGGATGTCCTCGGTCAGGCCGTCGGCGAAGAATTCCTGCTCGGCCACGCCGCTCATGTTGGTGAACGGCAGCACGATGATGGACGGCTTCGCGGGCCGTGCCGGCGCCTCAGCCCTCGGGCGCGGCGCGGCGTCGCGCGCCGCAACGCGGTAGACCCGCACGCGCGCCGCGATGTTGTGCAGCTCGTGCTCGCCGAGATCCACGAACGCGAGGTCGAGCTTGCGGCGAACTTCCTCGTGCACCTTGCCGGAGACGCAGATGCCGCCGGGCTCGGCGAGCTTCTCGACGCGCGCCGCGACGTTGACGCCGTCGCCGTAGATCCGGCCTTCCTCGACGATGACGTCGCCGAGATTGACGCCGATGCGGAACTGCATGCGGCGCTGCTCCGGCAGCTCGCTGTTGCAGGCCGCCAGCTTGCGCTGGATCTCGACCGCGGCCTCGACCGCTTCCACGGCGCTGCCGAATTCGGCCAGGATGTTGTCGCCTGGCATGTCGACGACGCGGCCGCGCTTGGCCTGCACCATTTGCGTCATCGTCTCGCGGCAGGTCGCGATCATGCGCACGGTGGCCGCATCGTCCTCGCTCATCAGGCGGCTGTAGCCCTGCGCGTCGGCGCTCAGGATCGCCGCCAGGCGGCGCTGCACGGCGCTGCTTCGCTCCATTTCCATGAGTTGCATATTATGTCGCAATGAGACGCAGCTGGCTGTTCGTTCCCGGCGCGGATCCCGCGGCGCACCAGGCGGCGGCGCGCTCCGGGGCCGACGTGATCGTCCTCGAGCTGGAGGATTTCACGCCGCCGGAGCTGCGGCCGAGGGCGCGGCGGCTCGCCGCGGCAGCCTTCGGAATGTGGAAAAGTTCCGGTGCCGCGGCCGCGGTGCGGGTCAATCCGCTGGAGGGGGACGGTCTGCCGTGCCGATTTACGCCGCAGCTAGGCGGCTGCTCGAGTCAGCCGCGCGTACGCCACCGCCGCCGCGAAGAAGGCGGCGCTGAGCGCGATCTCCGCAATCGCGAGCGCCTGCGACATGCCGCGCTCGCTCCAGGCGCGCACCACGCCTTCGGCGAGATAGGCGAGCACGAGCATGCAAGACCACTGGTAAGTGCGTCTTTTCCCTTCGAATATTCCAATCAAAGGAACGGCAAGCGGCAGCGCCTTGAGCGCCAGGTAGGACCCGCCCGGCCGCAGCGGGGCGAGCCAGAGCTCCCACGACAGGCAAAGAAGCAGAAGTGAGAGCAACGCCGCTGACGCGGCGAATCGCAAACCCCCCGACTCATTCTTCAAGGCGTTCGCCGCGTCCGCCCGGGTGGCTCTTCTCCCAGTTCTTGCCGTCGATTCTCCTCACCGTCATCCCGGTGATCGTGCCTTCGTCGAGGCAGCGCGCATTGACGCTGAAGCCCTCCGGGTGCGAGCGCGGCACATAGAACGACTTGATGCCGCAGCTGGCGCAGAAGTAATGCTTCGCCGTCCTGGTGTTGAACTGATAGGTGGCGAGCGCGTCTTCGCCCGAGAGCAGCCGGAAGCGCGATTTCGGCACGATGAGGTGCAGGTAGCCGGTCCTGCTGCACATCGAGCAGTCGCATTCGGAGACTTCCAGGTGCGCGGGCGCCGTGACTTCGAAGCGCACCCGGCCGCAGTGGCAGCCGCCCGCGTGCTTGATCAGGTCGTCGCTCATTTCCTCAGGCTCCCAACTTGACTGCGATCTCGGCAAGGCGCTTGCCCTGCGCGACGCACAGCGCGCGCTCGGCGTCGCTGATCGCCAGGTCGTCGGCGATGCCGCCGAAGTGACTCGCGCCGTAAGGGGTGCCGCCGCTGCGCGTGGCGTTGAGCTCGCTGTTCGTATAGGGCAGGCCGACGATCAGCATGCCGTGGTGCAGGAGCGGCAGCATCATCGACAGCAGCGTGCTCTCCTGCCCGCCGTGCAGCGCGCCGGTGGAGGTGAATACGCAGGCGGGCTTGCCCGCCAGCGTGCCCTTCAGCCAGAGCGGGCCGGTGGCGTCGAGAAACGCCTTCAGCGGCGCGGCCATGTTGCCGAAGCGCGTCGGGCTGCCGAGCGCGAGCCCGCTGCAGGCTTCGAGGTCGTGATTGTTGCAATAGGGTGGTCCGCTTTCAGGAATGGAAGAGATTTCTTTGTCAAAACCCGAAGAAATCTTGGGAACCGTGCGCAATCGCGCCTGCGCCTCGGGCACCCGCTCTACGCCCTCGGCGATCAGCTCGGCCATACGGCGCACGGCGCCGCCCGCGCTGTAGTAGAGGACGAGAATTTCCACCATGGCTGTATCATAGCGCCCCACGATGGGAGAAATGGGCCGCGAGACTCCCCGGCGCGAGCGCTTGATCGTCGCGCTCGACGTGCCGACCGCCGCCGCGGCGCGCGCGCTGGTGGAAAAGCTCGGCGATTCGGTCGGCTTCTACAAGATCGGGCTCGAGCTCTCTGCGTCGGGCGAATTGCTCGAGCTCGCCGACTGGCTGGTCGGGCGCGGTCACAAGGTTTTCGCCGACCTCAAGCTTTACGATATCCCGGAAACCGTGCGCCGCGCGGTCGCCAACCTGCGCGGGCGCGGCATCGGCTTTCTCACGGTGCACGGCAACCGCGCCATCATGGAGGCGGCCGCGCGCGAGAAGGGCGAGATCAAGATACTCGCCGTCACGGTGCTTACCAGTCTCGACCAGCACGACCTCGCGGAGATGGGGTACCGGGGGGAAGTCGGGCAGCTGGTGCTCGAGCGCTCCGCCGGCGCGCTCGCGGCGGGCTGCGACGGCGTCATCGCTTCGGGCCTCGAGGCTGCGGCGATCAAGTCGCGGTTCGGCCGCAAGCTCCTCGTCGTCACCCCCGGCGTGCGCCCGGCGGGCGCCGGCGCAGCGGACCAGAAGCGCACGGTCGACGTCGCGCAGGCGTTCAGGAACGGCGCCGATTACATCGTCGTCGGGCGCCCGGTCCGCGATGCCGCCGATCCGAAGGCGGCCGCCGAATCGATTCAGAACGCAATCGCCTCTATTTTTGAAGTCTGATGCCGGACCTTGCAACCTCGCCGTTCGCAATCGCGTCAATCGTTCTTGCGGCGCTTGGCGCGATCCTGATTCTTGCGGGCCTTGTTTCTCTCCTGCGTGCGCGGCCGCTGCGCTTCGCGATACGCATGCTCGCCGGGCTGCTGCTGCTCTCGCTCGGCGGGCTGGCGGGCGCAGTCGCGGTCGGCATCGAGGGCTACCGGGCGCTGACGCGCGAGGAGGTCGCGGCGCGCCTGATCGTGCAACCCGCCGGACCGCAGCGCATCGCGGCGACGCTGCGCTTTCCCGACGGGCGCGAGCAAAAATACGAGATCGCGGGAGACGAGATCTACGTCGACGCGCACATCCTCAAATGGAAGCCCGCCGCCAACGTGCTCGGCCTGCACACTGCCTATGAGCTCGACCGGGTGGCGGGGCGCTACCGCGCCGTCGAGCAGGAGCGCTCGGCGCCCCGCACTGTCCACGCGCTCGGACGGGACAGGCCGGTGGACCTGTTCAGGCTGCGCCAGCGCTACGCGTTCCTGGAAGTCCTGCTCGACGCCGAGTACGGCTCGGCGAGCTTCGTGCCGGTGACCCGGCGCGCCGAGCTCGAGCTGCGCGTGTCGACCACCGGCCTGCTCATTCGCGAGACCGGCCCGAAGTAGCATGGCGCGCGCGATGGAAGGGCTTGTTCACTCGATCAATGTTTCCGACGGCGGGGTGCCCAAGCTGCCCCGCAAGACCGCGGCTGTGCGCAAAGGCGGGGTAGCGGGTGACCGGCAGCGCGATCGGGAGAACCATGGCGGCCCGGAGCGCGCGGTCTCGATCTACTCGCTCGAATTGATCCGGGCGCTGCAGGCCGAGGGCCATCCGATCGCCGCGGGCACCATCGGAGAGAACCTCACCCTTGCGCAAGTGTCCTGGGCCGACATGGTACCCGGGGCGGGGCTGGAGGTGGGCGAGGTGGTATTGCAACTCACGCGCCACGCCGCTCCGTGCCAGAACATCGCCGGCTCGTTCAGCGACGGCAGGGTGGTGCGGGTGTCGGAGAAGGTGCACCCCGGCTGGAGCCGGTTCTATGCACGTGTGCTGAAGGAAGGCACACTTCGGGTCGGCGACCGCGTCCGCGTGATACCGTAAATCCAGGGGAGTCTACGATGCCCGGCGAAGAAAGCAGAACCAAGGTCACGATTTTCACCAGCTCCTATCGCATCAAGGGTTACATCGACCTGATTCCCGGCGCGCGCGTGACGGATTACATGGCCGAGGCCAAGGATTTCATCGCCGTGACGGACGCGGAAGTCTGGGAGCTGCAGCTGGGCGGCCGGCAGATCATCGCCGCGCCTTTCCTCAATGTCAGCCGCGACCACATCCAGGTGATCGCGCCGGGGACCTAGCCTCAGGGAATCGGCACCGCCGCGAGCAGCATCGCGCCGACATCGATGCGGCGCGCCGAGTCGTGCGCCGGCCGCAGGCGGTGGGTGGCGACGCCCGGCAGAACCGCCTGCACGTCCTCCGGGATCACCTTGTCACGCCCCTCGATCAGCGCCCAGGCGCGCGCCGAGTGCACCAGCGCGAGCGCGGCGCGAGGCGACAGGCCGGCGGCGAACTCGGGCGAGCGGCGCGTGTGGTCGACGATCGCCTGCACGTAGTCGAGCAGGGCGGGCGCGACGTGCACGTCCTGCGCGTTCTCCTGCAGCTCGACCAGCTCGCCCGGCGCCATGCAGGGGCCGAGCCCGGCGAGCAGGTCCCTGCGGTCGACCCCGGAGAGCAGCGTGCGCTCGGCGTCGCGGTCCGGGTAGCCGAGCTCGATGCGCATCAGGAACCGGTCGAGCTGCGACTCGGGAAGCGGAAAAGTGCCGACCTGCTCGGAGGGATTCTGCGTCGCGATGACGAAGAACGGCTCCGGCAGCTTGCGCGTCTCGCCTTCGGCGGTGACCTGGTGCTCCTCCATCGCCTCGAGCAGCGCCGACTGCGTCTTCGGCGTGGCGCGATTCACCTCGTCGGCGAGGATCACCTGGGCGAAGATCGGCCCGGGATGGAACTGGAAGGCGCCGCTCTCGCGCTCGTAGACCGAGACGCCGAGGATGTCTGCCGGGAGCATGTCGCTGGTGAACTGGATGCGCTGGAAATGCAGGCCGAGCGAGCGCGCCAGCACGTGCGCAAGCGTGGTCTTGCCGACGCCGGGGATGTCCTCGATCAGCAGGTGCCCGCGCGCCAGCAGGCAAGCAAGCGACAGCCGCACCTGCGCTTCCTTGCCGAGGATGATGCGGCCCGCGGCCTCGATCACGCGCGCGACCGGAGAGGCGGGAACCGGTTCGAGATGGCGTTTGAGAAGCATCGTTTCATTGTACTCGATACGTTATGATTCAGAACCTTATGCCGACTGCCTTCATTACACATCCTGACTGTCTGAAGCACGAGATGGGGCACGGTCATCCGGAGCAGCCCGCGCGCCTGGCCGCGATCGAGGATCAGCTGATCGCGTCCGGCGTCGAGCACCACCTGCAGCGCTACGAAGCTCCGCTCGCGACCGACGAGCAGCTCGCGCGCGTGCATCCGATCGAATACGTGCGCGCCATCCGCGAGGCCGCGCCGGAATCGGGCACGGTGCATCTCGACCCGGACACGGCGATGAACCCGCACAGCCTCAACGCCGCGCTGCGCGCTGCGGGTGCGGCTGTGTTGGCCGTTGATCTTATCTTTCAGAAGAAAATCAGCTCTGCCTTCTGCGCCGTCCGGCCCCCTGGCCATCACGCCTGCCGCGCGCGGCCGATGGGCTTCTGCATCTTCAACAACGTCGCGGTTGCCGCGCGCCACGCGGTGCACGCGCACGGCACCGAGCGCGTCGCGATCATCGACTTCGACGTCCACCACGGCAACGGCACCGAGGACATCTTCGAGAACGACGCGCACGTCCTGATGGCCTCGACCTTCCAGCATCCGTTCTATCCCTACAGCGGCACCGAGGAACCGGCGCACAACATGGTGAACATCCCGCTGCCGGCCGGCGCCGGCTCGAAGCACTTTCGTGAAGCAGTCGCCCGGCACTGGCTGCCTGCGCTCGAGAAGTTCCGCCCTGAGCTGGTGCTGTGCTCGGCCGGCTTCGACGCGCACCTCGAGGACGAGATGGCGATGCTCGAGCTGAAGGACGCCGACTACGGCTGGGTCACCGAGCAGGTGAAAGCGGTCGCCGACCGCCACGCGCAAGGCCGCATCGTTTCCATGCTCGAGGGCGGCTACGCGCTCAGCGCGCTCGGCCGGAGCGTAGTGCAGCACGTGCGCGTGCTGGCCGGGCTGAGCGCCTGAGCGAGGCGGGTGAACGCGAGGTCGTCTGCGCCGGACAGCTCGACAACCTCGGCTTCTGCGAGCAGCACGTAGTTGCGATCGGTCGACCTGCGGTAGGCGGGGTCGTAATGCTCGGCCAGCAGCCGGCGCACCAGCTCGCTCCAGCGCCCGCCGGCGGCGAGTGCCTTCCACTCCGCGATGCGCTCGCGGCCGTGCAGCCCGGCGAGGCAGTCGAGCTGCGCCTCGAGCGCGGCGCGGTCCTCGACGAAGTGCCGGTACTCGTCGCCGAGCAGCGCCACGCGGGTCTCCAGCGACGCCTCGATGACGAGGCAGCGCGCGCCGCGCATCTCGTGGATCAGCGCCTCGGGCACCTGCAGCTGGCCGATCTTCTTTGACTCGGCTTCCACATAGACATCTTTTTCGGGAGCTAAGGCAAAAAGACAATTCAAAATCAAGCTTTCAAACATTTTCTGCGTCGGCTGCGGCCGCCCCGGCAGGTCGCCGAGCACCGAGCCGCGGTGCGCGGCCAGCTCCTCGAGATCGAGGACCTGCGCGCCGGCGCGCTTCAGCGCCTGCAGCAGGCGGCTCTTGCCGCTCCCGGTCGGGCCGCAGACGACGCGAAAGCGCAGGCCATAGGGCAGCCGCAGCAGCTGATCGACCACCCAGCGCCGGTAAGCCTTGTAGCCGCCTTCGAGCGTGCGCGCATCCCAGCCGACGTCGCGCAGCACGTGCGCCATGGCCCCGGAGCGCTTGCCGCCGCGCCAGCAGTAGACGAGGGGTTTCCAGTTTCTCGGTTTTTCCAGGAATGTTTTTTCAATATGGGCTGAAACATTTCTCGCGATCAGCGCGGCGCCGATTTTCTTCGCCTCGAAGGGCGAGACCTGCTTGTAGAGCGTGCCGACGCGCGCGCGCTCGCCGTCGTCGAGCACCGGGCAGGAAATCGCCCCCGGGATGTGGTCTTCGACGAACTCGGCGGGCGAGCGCACGTCGATGATCGCGTCGAAGCCGCTTGCGGCGAGCTCCGCCATCGGAACGCTGTGGCGCGATGCCGGGTTCATTTCCTGGATTTTAGCGCTTCGCGCACTACGCGATTCAGCGCGTCGCGCTCGGCTGCAGGCGCGAACCGAGAGCGGCGGGCAGCGAGAATGGTCTTGAGCTGTTTGTAGT
>JACOVA010000120.1 GCA_016177575.1 Betaproteobacteria bacterium | reverse complement strand
GCGAAGGACGTCGCGCAGCGCTACCAGACCGCGCGCGACCTCGGCTTCGCGCTCAAGCGCGCGCTCGACGGCCTGCCCGAGATCGACGAGGCGGAGAGAACCGTCGTCCTCGCCCCCGGCGCGCTCGGCGCGCTCGGCGCGCCCGCGCCGAGGAGCGCGGCGGATGCCGACGCCACGGTGGCGATGCCGGGGGGCGCGGCCGCGCCGCGCACGCAGGCGGTCGAGCTGGAGTTCTGGCGCTCGATCAAGGACGGCAACGACCCGGCCGACTTCGACCTGTACGTGCAGCAGTTCCCGAGCGGCATCTACGCCGCGCTGGCGAAGCGCAAGAGCGCCAAGCTGCGCGGCGTCGCCACCGAGGACGGCGAGAGCAAGGCCAAGCAGGAGCAGGAGCGGCGCGAGATCGAGGAGGCGGCGCGGCGCGAGGCCGAGGCGAAGGCGAAGCTGGCTGCGGAAAAGGCGGAGCTCGAAGCGAGGCTGGCGAAGCGCGAGGCGGAGATGGCCAGGCGCGAGCTCGAGCTGAGCGAGCTGAAGGCCGAGGGCGCGCGCAAGCTGCCGCTGGTGCCGGTGCTGGCCGCGCTCGCGCTCGCCGCGGCCGCCGGCGGCGCCTGGTACGCGCTCAAGCCGCCCGATCCGCTCAACGAACGCGTCGCCGAGCTGACCAGGCTGCTCGAGGAATCCAAGCGGCGTGAAACCGAGCTGGTGCAGTCCAAGCAGCGCGAGGCTGAGCTGGCGAAGGAGCTCGAGCTCGCCCGCCAGCGCGTCGCCGAAGCGGAGAAGGGCGGCGACCTGGCGCGCCAGCGCGAGCTCGCCGAGCAGGTCAGGCAGCGCGAGGCCGAGGCCGCCAGGCAGGCCGAGCTCACCCGGCAGCGCGCGGAGGCGCTGAGAAGGCAGGCGGAAGCGGCGGAACGTGCGCGGCAGCAGGTGGAGGCGGCGGCGAGGAAAACACCGCCCGCCGCGAAGAAAGCGGAACCCGCAAAGCAAGTCGAGACGGCCAGAGCCCCCGAGCCGGCGAAGGCGCCCGAGCCGGTCAAGGCGGAGGCGCCGAAGGCGCCTGAGGCCAAGGCGCCCGAGCCGGTGAAGCTCGCCGCGGCGAGCGCTGCGCCGCTGCCTTCGCCTGCGCCGGAGCCGGCGCCGATGACCGTCGAAGCGATGCTGCAGCGGGCGATCGCGCTCGAGGCGGAGGGCAAGAACAAGGAGGCCTCGCGGCTGCTGAGCCGCGCGGTGCGCGAGGGCAAGGGGCACGCCGCGGGCCAGGCGGCCAAGCGCCTGGGCGACATGCTGCAGAAGGGTGTGCCGGGCGTGCAGCGGGACTACGGCGAGGCGCTCCGGTACTACGAGATCGCGCGCCTGAACGGAGTCGAGGTGCCTGTCGCCAGGAGCCGCTGAGCCGCCGCCCTGGCGGGCTGAGCCGACAAATTTGCAGCCGGACGTGACAAAGTGCGCAGTGGCGCGCGCACAACGTGCACTTTTTACCTTCTCTCACACGCTGCCGCTCCCTAGGATCGCCTCCAAAGGTGCCCACCTGAAGGGCACCGAAAGGAAGACCATGTTTAGGGGGAAATTTCCGATGCTCAAGTCAACGCTCGCGGGCGCGCTGCTGGGCGCCGCGCTCGCCGCGCCGCTCGCGGCCCCGGCGCAAGGTCCCGAGGACGTGCTGGTGAACAGATTCACCGCCTTCTCGGGTTCGCAGCAGAACGCGGCTTCGCTGGTGGCGGGCCTGCGCAACGGCGCCGAGATCACCCTGCTGCCGACCGCACCCGGCTGCCCGGTGGTGAAGCCGCCGGCTCCCTTGCCGCCCAAGCCGGTCCCGGGCCTCCCGCCGCCGCCGCCGCCCTCGCTGCCGCCCAGCCTGCCCGAGCCCGTCACCTTCACTCCGCCGACCGGCAACATGGGCTGGGGGATCGTCAACATCGCGCTGCGCCTGGCGCAGGAGCAGCTGGTGCGCGTCAAGCTCGACAAGCCGACGCCGCGCCAGATCCACGCCTCGCTGATGGGCGGCACGGTGACCACCTGCGCCGGCGTGTCCGCCGATCTGGAAGGCGTCCTGGTGCTGCGCGTGAACGGCCAGGGCTGGGGCAAGCTGGCCGGCTCGCTCGGGCTCGACATCGACAGCGCCAAGTAGCGCCGCTTCAGGATTGCGCGGCAGGCCGCTTCCTCCGGGACGCGGCTGCGCGCGTGCATGGGCGTCAGCGCCGGCGCCTCGATCCGCCCCCGTTTTGGCGGTAGCATCTCGCGGTGAGCCGCGTCTTCCATCGCAACCCGCGCCAGTCCTATCCGGTCGCGGTGCGCGGCGAGGGCGCGTACCTCGTCGACCGCGACGGCAAGCGCTACCTCGACGCATCGGGTGGCGCCGCCGTCTCCTGCCTCGGCCATTCCGACCGCGCGGTGATCGAGGCGATCGGCCGCCAGCTGGAAAGGCTGCCGTTCGCCCATACCTCGTTCTTCACCAACGAGCCGATGGAAGCGCTCGCCGACGCGCTCATCGCACGCGCGCCGGAGTCTTTCGACAAGGTGTATTTCGTCTCGGGCGGCTCGGAAGCGATCGAGGCGGCGCTCAAGCTCGCGCGCCAGTACTTCGTCGAGCGAGGCGAGCCGCAGCGCGCGCGGCTGATCGGCCGGCGCCAGTCCTACCACGGCAACACGCTCGGCGCCCTCGCGGTCGGCGGTAACCAGTGGCGCCGCAGGCAGTTCGAGCCGCTGCTCGTCGCCGCGACCCACGTCTCGCCGTGCTACGCGTATCGCGGGAAGGAGCCGGGGGAGGGGGACGCGGCGTACGCCGAACGGCTCGGGAAAGAGCTGGAAGATCAGATTCAACAGCTTGGCCCCGCAAACGTCATTGCCTTCGTCGCCGAGACCGTGGCCGGCGCGACGCTCGGCGCGGTGCCGCCGGTGCCCGGCTACTTCAAGCGCGTGCGGGAGATCTGCGACCGCCACGGCATCCTGCTCATTCTCGACGAAGTGATGTGCGGGATGGGCCGCTGCGGCACGCTGTGGGCGTTCGAGCAGGAGGGTGTCGTTCCCGACCTGGTGGCGGTGGCCAAGGGCCTGGGGGCCGGGTACCAGCCGATCGGGGCGGTCCTGGTCGGCAGGAATATTTCCGCGGCCATCGCCGGCGGCAGCGGTTTCTTCCAGCACGGTCATACCTATATCGGCCACGCCGCGGCCTGCGCCGGCGCGCTGGCGGTGCACCGGCGCCTGCACGCGGACGGCCTGCTTGCCAGGGTTGCGCCGCTCGGGAGCGTGCTCGAGCGCAAGCCCAGGAGCGCCTTCGCCGGGCACCCCCATGTGGGCGACATCCGCGGCCGGGGCCTGTTCTGGGGGCTCGAGCTGGTCGAGGAGCGGGCCTCGAAAAGGCCGTTCGATCCGAAGCTGCGCGTGCATGCGCGCGTCAAGGCCGCCGCCCTGGAGGCCGGGCTGATGTGCTACCCCATGGGGGGCACGATCGACGGCCGGCAGGGGGACCACGTGCTGCTTGCGCCGCCTTTCATCGTCGAGGAGCCCCAGCTCGACGAGCTTGTCGATAAACTGGGCACGTCAATCCAGGTCGCTCTCACGGAGGAAATACGGACATGAAAAAGCTCTCGCTCATCGCTGCGGCGCTCGCCGCGGCCGGACTGCTCGCGGCGGCTCCGGCGGCGCGCGCGCAGCAGAAGTTCGTCACCATCGGCACCGGCGGGGTGACCGGGGTGTACTACCCGGCCGGCGGCGCGATCTGCCGGCTGGTGAACAAGGACCGCGCCAAGCACGGCATCCGCTGCTCGGTCGAATCGACTGGCGGCTCGGTGTTCAACGTCAACACCATCAAGGCGGGCGAGCTCGACCTCGGCGTGGCGCAGTCCGACGTCCAGTACAACGCCGTAAAGGGCGCCGGCGGGTTCCAGAAGGACGGCGCGTTCAAGGAGCTGCGCGCGGTGTTCGCGCTGCACCCCGAGCCGGTCACGGTGGTCGCGCGCAAGGAGGCGAACGTGAAGAGCTTCGCCGACTTCAAGGGCAAGCGCTTCAACGTCGGCAACCCGGGCTCGGGAACCCGCGCCTCGCTCGAGGAGCTGCTCGCCGCGATGGGCTGGAAGCTCTCCGACTTCGCGCTCGCCTCCGAGCTCAAGGCCGACGAGCACGGTCCGGCGCTGTGCGACGGCAAGATCGACGGCTTTTTCTACCTCGTCGGCCATCCGTCGGCCAACATCCAGGATCCGACCACGGTGTGCGGGGCGAAGCTCGTCAACGTCACCGGGCCGGCGGTCGACAAGCTCGTCAAGCAGCATGCGTACTACGCCCACGCCGCGATCCCGGGTGGCCTGTACCCCGGCAATCCGCAGGAAACCAGAACTTACGGCGTGCTCGCCACGGTGGTGTCGTCCGCGAAGGTGCCGGCCGACACGGTTTACGCGGTGGTGAAGGCGGTGTTCGACAACTTCGACGAGTTCAAGAAGCTGCACCCGGCCTTCGGCGCGCTCAAGCCCGCCAACATGGTGAAGGACGGACTGTCGGCGCCGCTGCATCCGGGCGCGGTGAAGTACTACAAGGAAAAGGGCTGGGTCAAGTAGGGCTGGCTGCGCCGAAGGGAGCGGCGTGCAGCGAAAACCGTCGGCCGAGCTCCAGCAGCTCGTCGCCGAGGCGGACATTGGCGGCCGCGACGCGGGGGGCGTCGCCGGCAAGCTGATCTTCGCCGTCGCGGTCTGCTGGTCGCTGTTCCAGCTCTGGTACGCCTCGCCGCTGCCCTTCGAGCTCGGCTGGGCGATTCTGAACGACACCGAGGCGCGCTCGCTGCACCTCGGCGTGGCGCTGCTGCTCGCGTTTCTCTGCTTCCCCTTCTCCAGGAAGCAAAGCGCGCGCATTCCCGCGCACGACTGGGTGCTCGCCGCGGTGGGCGCCTTCGCCGGCGCGTACTTCCTGCTCTTCTACGCCGAGCTGGCCGCGCGTCCCGGGCAGCCGAATCTGCAGGACATCGCGGTGGCCTCGGCGGGCCTGCTGCTGCTGCTCGAGGCGACGCGGCGCGCCGTGGGGCTGCCGATGACCATCCTGGCGGTCGTATTTCTCGCCTACATCATGCTCGGGCGCTACCTGCCGGACGTGATCGCGCACAAGGGTGCCTCCTGGGATCGCATGCTCACCCACCAGTGGCTCACCACCGAGGGCGTGTACGGCGTGGCGCTCGGCGTGTCCTCGGGCTACATCTTCATCTTCGTGCTGTTCGGCTCGATGCTCGACCGGGCGGGCGCGGGCAACTACATGATGCAGGTTTCATTCGCGATGCTGGGGCACCTGCGCGGCGGGCCGGCCAAGGTGGCGGTGGTGTCCTCGGCGCTGAACGGCCTGATCTCGGGCTCGTCGGTATCCAATGTGGTGTCGGGCGGCATCTTCACCATCCCGCTCATGACCAAGGCCGGCTACGGAGGGGTGAAAGCCGGCGCGATCGAGACCGCCTCCTCGGTGAACGGGCAGATCATGCCGCCGGTGATGGGCGCGGCCGCGTTCCTGATGGTCGAGTATGTCGGCATCCCCTACACCGACGTCGTCAAGCACGCCTTCCTGCCCGCGCTGATCTCGTACATCGCGCTCTTCTACATCGTGCACCTGGAGGCGCTCAAGCTCGGCCTGGAGCCGACGGCGCGCGCGCGCCGCCGTCCGCTGCGGCGCAAGCTCACCGCCTGGGGGCTGGGCGTCTCGGGAACGATCGTGGCGTGCAGCGTGATCTATTTCGTCGCCCAGGCGGCGAAGCAGGCGTTCGGCGCGGCCGCGCCATGGGTCCTCGGCGCGCTGCTCGCGGCGCTCTACGTCTACACGGTCCGGGTCGCGGCGAAGTGCCCCGACCTGCCGAGCGACATCGACGTCGACAATCCGGTGCTGCCCGAGACCTGGCCTACGGTCAAGGCCGGCCTGCACTTCCTGATCCCGATCGGCGTGCTGATCTGGTGCCTGATGATCGAGGAGCTCTCGCCCGCGCTGTCGGCGTTCTGGGCCACCGCGATGCTGATCGCGCTCATGGCCACGCAGCGGCCGCTCACCGCGCTCTTCCGCCGCCGGGCGAAAGCCCTGCCCGGCGAATTCAAGCGCGGGCTGGGCGAGGTGGTGCACGGCCTCAACGACGGCGCGCGCAGCATGATCAGCATCGCGATCGCCACCGGCACCGCGGGCATCATCGTCGGCGGCATCACGCTGACCGGCCTGGGCTTTCGCATGACCGACTTCGTCGAGGTGGTGTCGCAGGGCAACGTGCTGCTGATGCTGCTGTTCACCGCCCTGGTGTGCCTGGTGCTCGGTCTGGGCGTGCCGACCACCGCCAACTACATCCTGGTGGCGACGCTGATGGCGCCGGTGATCGTCGAGCTCGGCGCGCAGTCGGGCATCGTCATCCCGCTGATCGCGGTGCATCTGTTCGTCTTCTACTACGGCATCATGGGCGACATCACGCCGCCGGTCGGGCTCGCCACCTTCGCGGCGGCGGCGATCTCGGGCGAGGACGCGATCCGCACCGGCATCCAGGGCTCGGTGTACGCGCTGCGCACCGTGGTGCTGCCGTTCGTGTTCGTGTTCAATCCCATGCTGCTGCTGATCGACGTGCGCGGCTGGTTCGAGGTCGCATTGGTGGCGGGCGCCGCCACTGCCGCCTCCCTGGTGTTCGCCGCGGCCACGCTGGGCTGGTTCCGCACGCGCTGCAGGTGGTGGGAGATCGTGCTGCTGCTCGCCGCGACCTTCGCGCTGTTCCGCCCCGACTACTTCATGGACAAGCTGCACCCGCCGTACGCCGAGGCGCCGGCGCAGGAGATCTTCAAGCTCGCCGGCGCGCTCGCCGAGAACGACCGGCTGGTGCTGCTGATCGAGGGCACGTCGATCGAGGGCGAGGCGGTGAGGAAGACCGTGGCGGTGCAGCTCGCGGCACCGGGCGAGGGGCGCAAGCGCCTGGCCGATGCCGGGCTCACGGTGTCGGCGTTCGGCTCGCAGGTGCGCATCGCGGCGGTGAGGTTCGGCAGCCGGGCGAAGAAATCGGGCTTCGAGCAGGGCTTCAGGGTGGCGGCGATCAGGGTGCCCACCGAGCGTCCCTCGGAGCACTGGGTCTACATACCGGCGCTGGCGCTGGTCGCGCTGGTCTGGTTCCTCCAGCACGCCCGCCTGCGCTCCGCGCGCCGGACGGGCGCCTGAGCGGGGAGGGGCCGCAGCCCGCTATTTCGCCAGCACCCGCATCGCCCGCTCGAGGCCCTCGAGCGTGGTCGGGTACATGCGGTTGCCCATCAGCTCCTTGAGGATCTGGATCGACTGCCGGTAGGGCCAGATCTCCTCGGGCTCGGGGTTGAGCCAGACGCATTTCGCGTATACGTCGGTGACGCGCTTCACCCACACTGCGCCGGCCTCCTCGTTGAAGTACTCGACCGAGCCGCCCGGCTGCAGGATCTCGTAGGGGCTCATGGTGGCATCCCCTACGAAGATCACCTTGTAGTCGTGGCCGTACTTGTGCAGCAGCTCCCAGGTGCGGGTGCGCTCGGAATGGCGCCGCCGGTTGTCCTTCCAGACGAAGTCGTACAGGCAGTTGTGGAAGTAGTAGAACTCGAGGTGCTTGAACTCGGTCTTGGAGGCCGAGAACAGCTCCTCGGCCAGCTTGATGTGGTCGTCCATGGTGCCGCCGATGTCCATGAACATGAGCACCTTGATGGCGTTGCGGCGCTCGGGCCGCATGTGGATGTCGAGGTAGGCCTTCTTCGCCGTGCTCTGGATGGTGTTGTCCAGGTCGAACTCGTCCGGCGCGCCTTCGCGGGCGAATTTGCGCAGCCTGCGCAAGGCGACCTTGATATTCCTCGTCCCGAGCTCGACCGAAGCGTCGAGGTTGCGGTACTCGCGCTGGTCCCAGACCTTGACCGCGCTGCGGTTGCGGCTGCGGTCCTGGCCGATGCGGATGCCCTCGGGGTTGTAGCCGTAGGCGCCGAAGGGCGAGGTGCCGCCGGTGCCGATCCACTTCGAGCCGCCCTGGTGGCGCCCTTTCTGCTCTTCGAGCCGCTTTTTCAGCGTCTCCATCAGCTTTTCCCAGCCGCCGAGCGCCGCGATCTGCTGCTTCTCCTCCTCCGACAGCGTCAGCTCGACCTGCTTGAGCAGCCACTCGAGCGGGATCTGCGCCTCGATGCCGGGAATGGTCTCGACGCCGTCCCAGAATTCGGCGAAGGCGCGGTCGAACTTGTCGAAGTTGGCCTCGTCCTTCACCAGCGCGGTGCGCGACAGGTAGTAGAAGTCGTTCACCGACGGCCCGATCACGCCCTTGCCCATGGCCTCGAGCAGCGTCAGGTACTCCTTGATGGAGACCGGGAGCTTGTGGCTCTTCAGCTTGAGGAAGAAGTCGATCAGCATCGCGCTCAATCGACCTTGCAGCTGCGGCGCACTTCGTCGACCAGGCGCCTGGCCTGCGCGATGCTCGCGGCGCTCATGTGCTTCGTCAGCGCTTCGAGCATGCCGCCGCGCCTGGCGCCGTTCTCCTGCGCCACCGTGAGCCAGGCGTAGGCCTGCACGTCGCTCGGGGCCACGCCGCGGCCGTAGGCGTAGAAAAGACCGACGTTGTACTGCGCCCCGGCATCGCCCAGCTCGGCGGCGCGCCGGTACCAGGCGAGCGCCTCCGCGTCGTCGCGCGCGACGCCGAGCCCGTTCTCGTACAGCAGGCCGATATTGAACTGCGCGTCGCGGTCGCCGCGCTCGGCGAGCGGCCGCCACTGGCGCAGCGCCGTCTGGTAGTCGCCGGCGCGCGCCGCCTCGGCGCCGGCCTCCAGGTCCGCGGCCGCGAGGGCCGGCGCGGTCAGCAGCAGCAGGCAGGCAAGGGCGCGCAATGGTTTCACGATGACGCGGGTCCCGCTAGCCTCCCTTGGCGCGCGTCATGAACACGAGGCGCTCGAACAGGTGCACGTCCTGCTCGTTCTTGAGCAGCGCGCCGTGCAGCGGCGGAATGATGGTCTTGCGGTCCTTGGAGCGCAGCGCATCGGGCGGGATGTCCTCGGCGAGCAGGAGCTTGAGCCAGTCGAGCAGCTCCGAGGTCGAGGGCTTCTTCTTCAGCCCGGGCACCTCGCGCACCTCGAAGAACACCTCCATCGCCTCGCGCAGCAGCGACTTCTTCAGGTGCGGGTAGTGCACGCCGACGATCTTCTCCATCGTCTCCTTGTCCGGGAAGCGGATGTAGTGGAAGAAGCAGCGCCGCAGGAACGCGTCGGGCAGCTCCTTCTCGTTGTTGGAGGTGATGAACACGATCGGCCGGTGCTTCGCCCGGATCAACTCCCGCGTCTCGTAGACGTAGAACTCCATCCGGTCGAGCTCGCGCAGCAGGTCGTTGGGGAACTCGATGTCGGCCTTGTCCACCTCGTCGATCAGCAGCACCACCGGCGAGTCGGCGGTGAGCGCCTGCCACAGCATGCCCTTGACGATGTAGTTGTGGATGTCGTGCACGCGAGCATCGCCGAGCTGCGAGTCGCGCAGGCGCGAGACCGCGTCGTACTCGTACAGGCCCTGCTGCGCCTTGGTGGTCGACTTGATGTGCCACTCGAGCAGCGGCACGCCGAGCGACTTGGCGACCTGGACCGCGAGCATGGTCTTGCCGGTGCCCGGCTCGCCCTTGACGAGCAGCGGCCGCTGCAGCGTGATGGCGGCGTTGACCGCGAGCGTCAGGTCGTCGGTGGAGACGTATTCGGCGGAGCCGGTGAAGCGCATCGGGGTCCTTTGGCCAAAATCGCATTATAATCGCCCGGTCTTCCGGCCCACGGCGAAATCAGAATGCAAAGCCGCTCGCTTAAATGCCTCGCCGCAATCCTGCTCGCGGTATCGGCCGGCGCCGCGCTTGCGCAACAGCCCGCGTACGTGGGCGACCCGAAGAAAGCGCACAACCGGATCGCGATGTGCGAAGGCTGCCACGGAATTCCGGGCTACAAGACCGCCTATCCCCAGGTCTACCACGTGCCGATGCTCGGCGGGCAGCAGGCGGCCTACATCGCCGCCGCGCTGCACGCCTACAAGTCCGGCCAGCGCAGCCACCCGTCGATGCGCGGCATCGCGGCCAGCCTCTCGGACAAGGACATCCTCGACCTCGCGGCCTACTACTCCGGAGGTCGCAAGTGAGACTTCTTGTTC
This sequence comes from Betaproteobacteria bacterium, assembly GCA_016177575.1. GTDB lineage: Bacteria > Pseudomonadota > Gammaproteobacteria > Burkholderiales > SG8-39 > RBG-16-66-20. The sequence goes on along the minus strand of JACOVA010000120.1, from coordinate 28,997 downwards.
TGGGTCTCGCTATCGTCTCGCTTGCCGTTGCTACGGCGGTTGATGCAAGAGGCAATCCTGAAAACGGCAAGGCGAAGGCAACGCAGGTCTGCGCTGCATGCCACGGCGCCGACGGCGCCAAGCCGAGCGGGCCCGAGCAGCCGATCCTGGCGGGGCAGTACTACGACTACCTGGTCAAGGCGCTCTCGGACTACAAGTCGGGCAAGCGCGCCAACCCGATCATGAAGGCTTTCGCCGACCCGCTGTCGAAAAAGGAGATCGAAGACCTGGCCGCGTGGTTCTCGGCCCAGAAGTCGAGCCTGCACTTCCAGCGCTGAAAAATGCAGACTCTCCGCTTGCTCGCCGCGACCGCGCTCGCTGCGGCGATTTCACTCCCGGCGCAGGCCGCGCCCGCCGACGATTTGAAGGCGCTCCTCGACCAGGGCAAGGCCGCCGAGGCCTACGCCCTCGGCCGGCAGCATCCCGACCAGCTCGGCAATCCGGCGTTCGATTTCTATTTCGGCGTCGCGGCGATCGACGCCGGCCACGCCGGCGAGGGCGTGCTCGCGCTCGAGCGCTACATCGCGAACTTTCCCGACAACCGGCAGGCGCGCCTGGAGCTCGCGCGGGGGTATTTCGTGCTCGGCGACGATGCGCGCGCGCGCGAGGAATTCGACGCGGTACGCAAGACCAGCCCGCCCGCGGATGTCGAGGCGAACATCCAGCGCTTCATGGATTCGATCCGCGCGCGCGAGTCGCGCTACCGGACCACCGCGGGCTTCTACGCCGAGGCCGGGGTCGGCACCGACTCGAACGTCAACGGCGGCGTCGGCTCGGCCAACATCAATCTGCCGGTGTTCGGTCCCGTCACGCTGCTGAGCGGCGTGAAGACCGGCGACACGTTCAGCTATTTCGCCGCGGGCGGCAACGTCAGCTACCCCGTCGTGCCGGGCGTGGCGCTGTTCGGCAGCGCGAGCGCCGACGGCAAATTCAACCGGCACGACAGCGCGTTCGACCAGACCAACGTCAATCTTGCGGGTGGCGTGAGCTACCTCAGAGACAGGAACCTGTTCCGGCTCACCGGCACGTACGGCGAGCTCGCACTGGAAAACGATACCTTCCGCAAGGTCGCGGGCGCCACGGGCGAAGTCAGCCACCAGCTCGACGAACTGCAAATGCTCAATGGCTACGTGCAGGTCGCAAGGCTCGACTACCCGGGCGCGAACCGGCCGCGCAACGCCGATCTGCTGGCGCTGGGCGCGGGGTACCGCCGGGCATTCATCGGCAAATGGCAGCCCCTCATGACCCTGCAGGCAAGCATCGGCGAGGAGCGCAACCAGCAGAGCCGTCCCGACCTCGGGCGCAGGTTCTACGGCGGGCGCGCCGCGCTCGCGACGACGCCCGCCCCACGCTGGTCGCTCTCGGCGGGGGCGACCTACCAGTCGAGCAAGTACGATGGCCCCGACCCGCTGCTGGGCGTGGTGCGCAAGGACAGCTATTACGGCCTGGACGCGTTCGTGAGCTATGCGCTGACGCGCAACTGGAGCGTGCGCGGCGAGTACCAGTTCACAGACAACAAGTCCAACATTGCGCTATACGAGTCAGACCGCCACCTGTTCATGCTCAAGCTGCGCTACGAGTTCAAGTAAGGGGGATTCCATGGCCGTGCGCAATTCGGTTCTGCGCTGGGTTCTCGGAGCCAGCCTCGCCGCCGGCGCGATGCTGGCGCATGCGGAGACGGTGGGCCGCGTGCTGCTCGCCGCCGGAGATACGTTCGCCGTGCGCGACGGCAAGCAGGTGCGCCTGGCGTTCAATTCGACGATCGAAGCGAAGGACGTGCTGCGCACGGGCGCGGCCAGCTCGCTGCAGGTGCGCTTCGCCGACGAGGGGCTGATCTCGCTGCGCGAGAACAGCGAGTTCGCGATCGAGGAGTACCGCTTCACCGGCAAGGAAGACGGCAGCGAGCGCGGCTTCTTCCGCCTGGTGCGCGGCGGCTTCCGCGCCGTCACCGGCCTGATCGGCCGGACGCAGCACGACAACTACAAGGTGCGCGCCGAGACCGCGACCATCGGCATCCGCGGCACCGACTACGCGGTGCGCGACTGCCGGGGCGACTGCGGCGCGGGCGTGAAGGACGGCCTGTACGGCACGGTGCTCGGCATGTCCTCGGGCACCAACCAGGTCACGCTCGACAACAACACCGGCGAGCACGTGTTCGGTATCAACCAGCATTTCCACGTGCCCGACGTCAATTCGCGTCCGCAGCCGCTGCTGCAGCCGCCTTCGTTCGTCGCCGTGCGCCCGCAGGGCAAGGCGCAGGCGGCCCAGCAGGGCGGCAGCGGCACGGGCGACGAGCAGGCGGGCGGCTCGAGCGGCGCAGCCGCCGAAAGCCGGCCGGCGACGACGACCGACGTCGCCGTGACGACCCCGGTGATCACGGAACCGTATCGAATCACGCAGGAGCTGAATCCGACGGGCACGCCGGTGGTGCTGCCGCCGGCGAACGGCTTCGTCGCCGTGTATCCGCTTGCGCCGAGCCAGCCGTTCGGCGACGTGATCTTCGACGACGACGTGACCACCGCGACTTTCAACGGCCAGAACCATCTGCTCTCGTACGGGACTCTGGGCACGTATCCCTCGGGCTCGCTCGCCGGCGGAACGATCACCGATACGGGCGGCCTGCTCCTGGAGAACGGGCAGACGTTCGCGTGGGGAAGGTGGACGGGCAATACGCAGGTGACCATCTTCGAGGGCCCGACGCTGAGCGGCGTACCGGTGCTGTTCGGCACGGCAAGCGGACTGCAGCAGGACAACAACTTCGTCGGCACGGTGGGAGGCAACGCCACGTACAACTATGCCGGCGGCCCGAAGCCGGTGGACGCGGGCGGCAACGTCGGCAGCATCACCAGCTCGAGCCTGACGATCAACTTCACGCAGCTCACCGCGAACTACGCGCTCGGAATGAGCTTTCCGACGGTGCTCGTTTCCGGCTCGAACACGGGATCCGCGACTTTCTCGGTCAGCGGAACCGGGGTGCACGCCTCGACCTTTCTCTCCACCAGCGACGGCGGCGACTTCATCGGCGTCCTGAGCGGCACCTGCTCGGGCAGCGGGTGCATTTCGAGCAATCCGGGCGGCTTCTTCGACGTAGGCTTTACCGGGACGCAGGGTTATGAGTTCGCGGTAGTTCCCGGCGTCGTCTTCGGCACGCAAGCTGGCGACGTCGCCTTCCTCAATGCGTATACGGTGAACACCTTCACGCCCGGCCCGGCGCCGACCGGGCCGCTCGCCGGCCAGGTGGCCTGGTCGCACGACTCGCCCTCGCTCGCCGGAACCTGGAGCCTGGCGACCTCCAACACGGTCTACAACTCATCCAACCAGCCGATCTCGTTCAACACGCTGCTGAGCGGGGTACCGCAAGGCAGCCTCGGCACGGGCTCGATCGTAGAGACCGGAAGCGCCTCGCTGGTGGACGGCGGCATCATGAACTGGGGCCGCTGGCAAGGCGGACAGATTACCGACCCCACCTATGGTGTCGTAACGGTGAACTCAGGCGTGCCGTTCGTCGTCGGAAATGCCAACACCACCGTCCCTACCAGCGGATCGTTCGTCTACAACCTCGCCGGGGGACCGAACGTCGTGACGAACACGGGCGTCGTGGGCGGACCGCTGACCTCGGGCGCGTTCCAGGTGAATTTCGGCGCGACTCAATCCATTTCGGTCGCTTCGCCGCTCCAGTTTTTGGTCGGCGGCGTAAGCTACAACATCGGTACGTGCGTGGCGGGCTGCACCAATTCCGGTGGCGACGTGGTCTTCGGCAACATGAACCTGCAGGGCACCTGCACCGGCGGAGCCTGCTCCGTTTCGTCCGCGGCTTCGGGAAGCGGCGCCGCCTTCCTGGTCGGGCCGGCGGCAGGGGGGCTCGCGGTGGCCGGCAACCTCTTTTCGCCGGCGCCGGCGGTCACCTTCGCGGGCGCCTTCAAGCGCTAGCGTTGCGCGCGCTTCTCGAGGCAGGCGAGGTAAGCCGCCGCGTCCGGCGGTGCGCGGTCGCGCTGCGAGCGCCACACCATCCCGGCCAGGCACTCGATCGCCTCGTGCAGCGCGGCGTGGCGCTCGCCGGATCGGGCGAGCAGGGCGTTGAAGCGCTGCACGATTCCCGGGGGCTGATCGATCGAGAGCTGCTCCTCGAGCGCGAGGTGCAGGCTCATGTGCAGGAACGGATTGGTCTCTCCCGCTTCCGGAAAGAAGTCCTTGCCGAAGCTCTTGTCCCGGTCAGCCAGCAGGGCGTGATACTCCGGGTGCAGGAGAACGATGTCGAGAACGAGGCTCTCGATGCCGGCCAGGGGGAGCCCGGCGCGGTACTTGCGCCAGGTTTCGAAGAACAGGGCCCTCGCCTGGTCGCGCGATGGATCGAACATGCTCAGGGCGACCTGGTCTTGGACCGGTAGCCGCAAAGGTCCTTCAGCAGGCACTGCGGGCATTTCGGCTGGCGCGCGACGCACACGTAGCGGCCGTGCAGGATCAGCCAGTGGTGCGCGTCCTTGAGGAACTCCGGCGGCGTGAACTTCAGGAGCTTGAGTTCCACCTCCAGCGGCTCCTTGCCCGGTGCGATCCCGGTGCGGTTCGCGACCCGGAAGATGTGCGTGTCCACGGCGACGGTAGGCTGGCCGAAGGCGGTGTTCAGCACGACATTCGCCGTCTTTCTCCCCACGCCGGGGAGGTTTTCGAGCTGCTCGCGGGTTTGCGGAACTTCGCCGCCATGCTTTTCGAGAAGAATCCGCGAGAGCGCCACGACGTTCTTCGCCTTGTTCCGGAAAAGCCCGATGGTCTTGATGTATTCGATCAGCTTTTCTTCGCCCATGCGGACAATCTGCTCGGGCGTTCCGGCCACAGGAAAGAGCTTCGCGGTCGCCAGGTTGACCGACTTGTCGGTCGCCTGAGCCGAGAGCACCACCGCGACCAGCAGCTCGAAGGGCGTGCGCCAGGCGAGCTCGGTGCTCGGGTGAGGATTCGCCGCCCGCAGCCGCTCGAAGATCAGGCGCCGCTGGTGCGGGCTCATCGGGCCTGCCTGCGCTTCAGCGCCGCGGCGATGACCGCCTGCCGATCGGAAGACGTGCTTCTCGGCAATTGTGCGGAGATTCGCTGTTTGCGCAAGGCTGCGCGCCGCTTCGCGTCCCTCGCGTCCGCCTGCGTCCACCGTGCCGGACGTGAAACCATGTCGATGCAATCGACCGGGCAGGCGGGCAGGCAGAGCTCGCAGCCGGTGCACCAGGGCGCGATCACGGCGTGCATCAGCCCGCGCGCGCCGCTGATCGCATCCACCGGGCAGGCGTCGATGCAGCGCGTGCAGCCGATGCAGCGCGGCTCGTCGATCAGCGCGACCGCGCCGCGCTTCATAGCGGGTGGAACGCCCGCCCGGTATCGCGGGCCAGGGACTCATGGGTTATTTTTTTGTTCTTTATCTGAATTCCGGTCTTCAAGGAATCAGAAAAGGAATTCGCGCAAATTTCAAAGACAAATGGCAGCACGGCCTGCTCCAGCGCCAGGCTCGCGGTGCGCGCGCAGGCGGCGGGCATGTTCGGCACGCAGTAGTGCACCACGCCTTCCTCGACGTAGGTCGGTGCGCTGTGCCGGGTAGGGCGCGAGGTCTCGGCGATCCCGCCCTGGTCGATGCCGACGTCGACCAGCACCGAGCCGGGACGCATGCCGCGCAGCATCGCGCGCGTGATCAGCTTCGGCGACATCTGCCCGGGCGTGAGCACGGCGCCGATGACGAGATCGGCGGATGAGATGTCGCTGGGCAGTGCCCGGGTTTCGATCTTGAACTTTGCGTTTGGAAATTCCTTCTGCAAAAACGAGATGCGCCGATCGCTTTTCGCAAACACAGTCACCGCGGCCCCGATGCCGTGTGCGACCGCGAGCGCGTTGGCACCGACGTTGCCCGCGCCGAGAATCACCACCTTGCCGGGCGCGATGCCCTGGAGGCCGGCGAGCAGCACGCCGCTGCCGCCGTTCTGCTTCTGCAGCCACCAGGCGCCGACCTGCACCGCGAGCCGGCCGGCGATCGCCGACATCGGCGCGAGGATCGGCAGGCTGCCGTCGGCCTGGCCGACGGTCTCGAAAGCGACGAAGGTGGCGCCCGAGGCGAGCGCGGCATCGAGCAGCTCGGGCTCGGGGCCGAAGTGCTGGAACGAGAACACGATCTGGCCCTTGCGCGGCAGGCGGTACTCCGGCGGCTGCAGCTCCTTTACCTTGACGACCAGCTCGCAGTCCCAGGGGCTGCCTTTTTTTGCTCCTGTTTCCAGGTACTCCTCATCGGCAAAACCGACGCCAATCCCCAAACCGTCCGCCACGGTCACTTGGTGGCCGGCGCTCGCCAGCGCGCGCACGCCGGCGGGCGTCAGCGCGACGCGGAACTCGCCGTCCTTGATCTCTTTCGGCAGGCCGATACGCATTCGGAGATGAGTCCCGGGCCGCGGTAGACGAGGCCGGTATAGAGCTGGACGAGCGTCGCGCCGGCGTCGAGCTTCTCGGCCGCATCCTCGCCGCGCAGGATGCCGCCGACGCCGATGATCGGGACCTCGCCGCCGAGGTTCTCGGCCAGGATCCTTACCGTCCGGGTGGCGCGCGCGCGCAGCGGCGCGCCCGAGAGCCCGCCCGCCTGCGCCGACCCGGGAAGGTGCTCGACGCCCGCGCGCGCGAGCGTGGTGTTGGTGGCAATGACCGCGTCGGCGCGCTCGCGGCGCAGAACCGCCGCCATCTGCGCCAGCGCCGCGTCCTCGAGATCGGGCGAGATCTTCACCGCGATCGCGACGTGGCGGCCGTGGCTCTGGCGCAGCGCCTCGCGCCTGGCGTGAATTCTCTTCAGCAGAAAGCTCAAGGCTTCCGCCTCCTGCAGCTCGCGCAACCCCGCGGTGTTGGGCGAGGAGACGTTGAGCGACACATAGTCGACGTGGGGGTAGAGTGCCTCGAGGCAGCGCTCGTAGTCCTCGGGCGCCCGCTCGTTCGGCGTGTCGCTGTTCTTTCCGATATTCACCCCGATTACGCAATTTCTTTCACAACGGGAGAGATTCGAGGCGAAGGCGTCCACACCAACGCTGTTCAAGCCATAGCGGTTGATGATCGCGCGCGCGCGCGGAATGCGGAACAGGCGCGGGCGCGGATTGCCCGGCTGGGGGCGCGGCGTCACGCCGCCCAGCTCGAGAAAGCCGAACCCGAGCGCGGCGAGCGCCTCGACATGCTCGGCCTGCTTGTCGAAGCCGGCGGCGAGGCCGACCGGGTTCGCGAAATCGAGGCCCATCGCCTTGACGGGACAGGCAGGGGGTTGCTTGCCTAGAAATCCTGCAAACCCCGAAAACTGAAGCGCAAGGCGGTGAGCGGTTTCTGGATCGAGCGCGAACAAGAGCGGCCGCGCCAGCGCATACCACATGCGCGTTAGAGTCTCACCCCAGGTCCCCGGGCGAGAGCCGGCGCCACTCGCCGCCGACGAAGCCCTCGATCGGCGTGAAGCGCGACTTGTACGCCATCTTCGGGCTCTCCTTGATCCAGTAGCCGAGGTAGAGATAGGGCAGCCCCAGCGCCCGGCACGACTCGATCTGCCACAGCACGTTGAAGGTGCCGAAGCTCGCGCTCCTGCGGTCCGGCTCGAAGAAGGTGTACACCGAGGACAGGCCGTCGGGCAGGTAATCGACGATCGACACCATGACCAGCTGCCCGCGGTCGCGGAACTCCACCAGCCGCGTGTCGACGCGGCTCTGCAGCAGGAAGTGCGAGTACTGGTCGCGGCTGTCGTTGTCCATGCCGCCGCCGGAGTGGCGGCGCGACTGGTAGCGCAGGTAGAGCGCGTAGTGCTCGAGCCGGAACTTGAGCGGCTGCGCCTGCGAGCCGAGCTCGGCGTGCAGGTTCCAGGCGCGCCGCTGCGAGCGGCTGGCACGGAACTCGAGCACCGGGATGCGGACCGGAACGCAGGCGCGGCAGCTGTCGCAGTGCGGCCGGTAGGTGAAGATGCCGCTGCGCCGGAAGCCGGCCTTGACCAGCTCGCCGTAGAGCTCGGTATTGATCAGGTGGCTCGGCGTCGCCACCTGCGAGCGCGCCATGCGCTCGGGCAGGTAGCTGCACGGGTAGGGCGCAGTTACGTAGAACTGCAGTACTGCGTGCGGCAGGTCGTTAAGCTTGGACACGAGCCCATTTCCCGGTCGGTTCCGCATAGTTTACCAATGCCGCGACCCGGCGCAAAAACTGGCGCCGCGGAATCTCGCGTGCGCCGAGCGAGGCGAGCAGCGGCGTGCGCTGCTGGCAATCGATGAGCGGAAAGCCGCGCGCCGCCAGCTCGCCGGCCAGGGCGACCAGCGCGACTTTGGAGGCGTCGGTGGCGCGCGCGAACATCGATTCGCCGTAGAACATCCTGCCGATCGCGATGCCGTAGAGCCCGCCGACCAGCCGACCGCCCTGCCAGGTCTCGAAGGAATGCGCGTGACCTTCGCGGTGCAACGTCAGGTAGGCGCGGCGCATGTCCTTGCCCAGCCAGGTTCCGGCCGCGCCTTTTCTCGGCTCCGCACAGGCCGCTATGACGTGGGAAAAGGCGGAATCGATTCTCACCTCAAAGCCCTTGTTGCGCATGCTTTTCGCAAGCGAGCGCGAGACCTTCAGCTCGTCGCAGTAAAGGACCATGCGCGGATCGGGCGACCACCACAGGATCGGCTCGCCGCCCGAATACCAGGGGAAGATGCCGCGCCGGTAGGCCTCGAGCAGGCGCCGCGGCGAGAGGTCGGCGCCGGCGCACAGCAGTCCGTTGGGTTCCTTGAGCGCAGTCTCTACCGGCGGAAAGGGATCGTCGCCCTCCAGCCACGTCAGCATTTCACCTGCTGCCGGCAGTAGTCTTCCAGCTCGTGCACCACGCAGGTGCCGGCGGCCTGCCGGCGCGCCGCCTCGCCGTTCTCGAGCGAGAGCCGGAAACTGTACTTGGCGAAGAACTTGTTGAACATCTCGCCGCCCAGCGTGCCGACGGCGTACAGCGCGTCGCTTTCGGCCTCGTGCTCGAGCAGGATCGCGGCCAGCGGCTGCGGCGCCGGGCCGGCGACCACGCGCGCGCCCTCGGCCGGGTCGTACTGGCTGTGCTCGGCGCAGCAGTGGATCACGTTGGCGATGCGGTTGCGGGCGCTTTTCTCGGTGCGGTAGCTGATGAAGCTGATCTCGCGCGTCGGGTAGGCGAGCTGGTGCGCGCAGATCGCCGAGTAGGCGACGATCGAGCGTCGCGCGCCGACCCCGCCCTGCCATCGGTAGCTGCGCTTGTCGGCCGTCAGCAGCTGCGCCGATTCCTTTGCCGGCCGTCCGAGGTTGAGCAGGAAGCAGGGCGTGCTCGCGTACGGGTAGAGGAAGATCAGGTTGCGCTGCGGCGGGACGGCGCTCGCGCGCAGCGGCGTCCCGGAAGGATCCACCAGCCTTGCGCGCGAGTAGAACTGCGGCCGCGCGTCGGCGGCTACGGCGGCCGGCGCCCCGGTCGCGGCGGCCGAGGCCGCGCAGAACTGGATGAACTCGCGGCGCTGCATGCCCTACAAATTGTAGCCCTTCTCGTTGTGCAGCACGGTATCGAGGCCTTCGGTCTCCTCGTCGCCGCTCACCCGCATGCCGGCGAGCGCGTCGCTCAGCTTCAGAATGACGAAGGTCACCACGCCGGACCAAGCCGCCACGGCGAGCACGCCGGTGATCTGCACCAGCACCTGGTCGCCCATCGTCACTTTTTCCGGGTAGCCGACGCCGCCGAGCGACGAAGCGACGAACACGCCGGTCAGGATGGTGCCGATGATGCCGCCGACGCCGTGCACCGGGAACACGTCGAGCGAGTCGTCCACCTTGAGCGCCTGCTTCATGTAGCTGGTGGCGAGGAAGCAGACGATGCCGGCGGCGGCGCCGATCGCGAGCGCGCCGAGCGGCCCCACGAAGCCCGAGGCGGGAGTGATCGTGCCCAGCCCCGCGACCATGCCGGTCACGGCGCCGAGCGCGGAAGGCTTGCCGTAGCGCAGCCATTCGCTGACCATCCAGGCGAACGCGCCGGTCGCCGCGCCGATGTGCGTCACCAGCATCGCCATGCCGGCAGTGGGACTGGCCTCGAGCGCGCTGCCGGCGTTGAAGCCGAACCAGCCCACCCACAGCATGCACGCCCCGGTCACCGCCATGGTCATGTTGTGCGGCGGCATCGGCGTCTCGGGAAAGCCGCGGCGCTTGCCCAGCACGAGCGCGCACACCAGCGATGCCACGCCCGCATTCAGGTGCACGACTGTGCCGCCCGCGAAGTCCATGAGCCCCATCTTCTGCAGCCAGCCGTCGCCCCAGACCCAATGGGCGATCGGGGCGTAGACGAGCAGCAGCCAGAGCAGGCTGAAGATCAGCATGGCGGAGAAGCGCACGCGCTCGGCGTAGGCGCCGAGCACCAGCGCCGGCGTGATGATGGCGAAGGTGAGCTGGTACATCGCGAACACCGTCTCTGGAATGCTGGTGCCGGCCCGGATCGCCTTGGCGTCGACGCCGGCAAGGAAGGATTTCGCGAATCCGCCGTACCACTTGTTCAGGTCGCCCGCGTCGCCGAACGCCATGCTGTAGCCGACGACCACCCAGGCCAAGGTAACCACGCACGTGATGGCAAAGCATTGCATGAGGACCGAAAGCACGTTCTTGGTGCGTACCAGCCCGGCGTAGAACAGCGCCAGCCCGGGCAGCGTCATGAACAGCACCAGAACGGCGGAAGTGAGCATCCATGCGGTATTGGCGCCGTCGAGCTTGGGCGGCTCGGCCGCCCCGCAAACGGGCACGTAGACCAGAAACAATGCGAGCAGGAATTTCCAGAGCGCACGAGACATCATGCAAGGCCTCCCATAGCGGTGCATGACCGCACCGGAAGGAAGCATACCCCAGTTACTTTATGTCTTCAGAGTGGAAGCCGAAGGCCCCGCGGCCGCGGTCGCCGAACCAGTGCCGGAGCGTCTGTCCCACGGTGCGGAAGGCGATCTCCTTCCAGGGCAGCTGCGCTTCCTCGAACAGGGCCACCTCGAGCGTCTCGGCGCCCGGCTTGAACTCGAGATCGATCAGCCGCGCCCGGTAAAAGAGGTGCACCTGGTTGACCCGCGGCACCGAGATCAGGCTGAACGGCGGCGCCAGCTCGATGTGCGCGCCCGCCTCCTCGACCGTCTCCCGCAGTGCAGCGTCGCCCGCGGTCTCGTCGTTCTCCATGAATCCGGCGGGCAGCGTCCAGTAGCCGTAGCGCGGCTCGATGGCGCGGCGGCATAGCAGCAGCCGGCCTTCCCATTCCGGCACCGTGCCGACCACCAGCCTGGGATTCTCGTAATGGATGCTGCCGCAGGCGTCGCACAGCCAGCGCGGCAGCGAGTCGCCCGGCGGCACGCGCCTGGCGAGCGGGGATGCGCAGTTAGGGCAGTATTTCATTCAGGCCGGTCACGATCTTATCCGGTTGAAATCCCAGCCGGTCCACCGGCGCGCCGGCGCGGTTGATCCAGTAGACGGTGAAGCCGTAGCACTTGGCGCCGAGCGCATCCCAGCAGTTCGACGACACGAACCCGATCCGCTCCCGTGGCGTCTTCAGGCTGGTCACCGCGAGCTCGTAGACCTGCGGCGCGGGCTTGAAGACCTGCAGCGCATCGACGCTCAGGACGGCGTCGAAGCTCATTTCCATGCCGCGATTCGCCACCAGCGGCCCGATCATGTCGGGCGAGCCGTTGGTGAGGATGGCGAGCTTGTGGCCCTTGAGGGCGCGCAGCGCGGCGGGCACGTCGGGAAAAGTCTCGAGGTCCAGGTATTGGCGCATCAGCAGCTCGGTCTGCTTTTCTTCCAGGGGAAGCTGCAGAAACTCACAAGCGTATTCGAGCGCATCCTTCGTCAACTGCGAGAAAGGCAGGTAGCGCCTCATCAGGCTGCGCTGCCAGGTGTATTCGAGTTGCTTCGCGCGCCACAGCTGCGACAGCTGCGCGCCCTTGCCGGGCCAGAACTGCTCGCAGCGCGCGAGCACCGAGTGGACGTTGAACAGAGTGCCGTAGGCGTCAAAAACCAAGGCGTCGGTCATCGCGTAAGCTCCGGTATCTTTAGGGAAAATTCCATTCGATGGTAAACTGATTTCGGACCATGGGTAAAGTGAGCGAGTGGTTCTGGCGCTTCCTGGCGGCAGTGATGCTGTTCGCGGTCGGGTGGGCGATGTGGATCTTCTACCAGCTTAACGCGCCCCCGCTGGTGACGAGTGCGGCGTTCGAGGCGGCGGCCAAGGCGAAGGCGGCGCAAAGCGCGCGCGGACGCATCGCGCCGGCGCCGAGACCGGCCGAGCCGCCGGTGAACGTGGAGAAGCTGAGGCTTTCCGATACGATCACGGCGCCGGAGCCGGAGAGCGCGGACAGGAAGTGAACGACCGATACGACGAGCTTTATCGCAGCTGGCGCTGGCAGGTGCCGGAGCGCTACAACATCGCGCGCGCCTGCTGCGGCCGCTGGGCAGCGGACCGCTCGCGCTTCGCCCTGTACTGGGAGGACGAAGCCGGCGCCACCGCGGCGTACTCGTTCTGGGACATCCAGCGGGAGGCGAACCGGCTGTCGAATGCGCTCGCCGCGCTCGGCGTCAAGCGCGGCGAGCGCGTCGCGATCATCCTGCCGCAGCGGCCCGAGACCGCGATCGCCTACATGGCGATCTTCCAGATGGGCGCGATCGCGCTGCCGCTCTCGCACCTGTTCGGCCCCGACGCCCTGGAATTCAGGTTCAACAACGCGCAAGCCAGCGTCGCCATCGTCGAGCCGACGACGATCGCGAATCTGTGGGCGGCCAAGGACAGGCTGACGCATCTGCGGCACGTGATCGGGGTCGGGGGCGCCCGCGAGTCGGAGGTTCATGTCTGGGAGGATCTGCTTGCGAAATCCTCGCCGGAGTTTTCATGCCTGGACACGAAAGCGGAGGATCCTTCGCTGATCATCTATACCAGCGGCACGACCGGCGCGCCCAAGGGCGCGCTCGAGGCGCACCGGCTGCTGCCCGGCAACCTGCCCGGTTTCATCTACTCGCATGATTTCTTTCCCCAGCCCGGCGATGTCTTCTGGTCGCCAGCGGACTGGGCCTGGGCGGGCGGCCTGTTCGACGCGCTGCTTCCGACCTGGTCGTTCGGGCTGCCGATTCTCGGCTACCGGGGCAAGTTCGACGCCGAGAAGGCCTATTACCTGCTCGCGAAATACGGCATCCGCAACTCGTTTCTGTTTCCGACCGCCCTCAAGCTGATGATGAAGGCCGTTCCCGAGCCGGGGAAGAAATACGCGCTGAACCTGCGATCGATCATGAGCGCGGGCGAATCGGTCGGGGTCACCGTCATCGAATGGGCACGCGAGCAGCTGAACGTGACGATCAACGAAATGTTCGGCCAGACCGAGATCAATTACGTGGTCGGCAACTGCCAGAGCGCCTGGCCGGTGAAGCCGGGCTCGATCGGCCGGCCGTATCCGGGGCACAAGGTCGCGGTGGTCGACGACAAGGGACACGAAGTGCCGCGCGGGGAACTGGGCGAAATCGCGATAGACAGAAGGAATGACCCCGTATTTTTTCTCGAGTACTGGAAGAATCCCGACGCCACGCGCGAGAAGTTCATCGGCGACTGGGGCTGCACCGGCGACCAGGGACGCATGGACGAGGACGGCTACCTCTGGTACCAGGGGCGCTCGGACGACGTCATCAAGTCCGCGGGCTACCGCATCGGGCCGGCGGAGATCGAGTCCTGCCTGGTCAAGCACCCCGCGGTCGCCAACGCCGCGGTGATCGGCAAGCCCGACGCGGCGCGCGGCCAGATCGTGAAGGCCTTCGTGGTATTGCAAACCGGGCATTCTCCGTCTGAAAAACTGGTCGAGCAGATTCAATCCCATGTCCGCGGCCGGCTGGCGCCCTACGAATATCCGCGCGAGATCGAGTTCATCGACGCGCTGCCGATGACCACGACCGGCAAGGTGCAGAGAAAGGAGCTGCGCAGGCGCGAGGAGGCGCGCATGAAGCAGGGCGCGCAATGAACCGGTACCATTTCAGGGCAACATGGCCTATCATGAAGCAGCCTCGCGGGAGACGGGGCTTGCAATCTGGCCAGCGGGAGGGGCGATGGTGCCCCCCTGAACGTCGCACAAAGGAGGGCTCGTCAATGTTCAAGCGTATGCGTTTGCTATTCGCCGCCGGGCTGCTGGCGGCACTGGGCACATCGGCTCTTGCCCAGGTCAAGGAGATTCCGTGGGGCACCTCCGCGGTCGGATCCTCGGGGCACAAGGCCCTCGTCGTGCTGGCCGAAGTGCTGAACCGCGAGTGGACGGGCTACCGGGTCACCGTGCAGCCTGCGCCCGGCGCCATCATCACGGTGAAGGGTTATGCCACCGGGCAGTTCGAGGGCTACTACGGCGCCGACATCGCCTTCTACGAGCTCGCCAACGACACCAACCGCTTCAAGGGCTTCAAGTCGAGCATGAAGCGCCAGCCGCTGCAGTCGTTCTGGACGTTCACCGTGGAGGTCGGCAGCGCCGTGCGCGCGAAGGATCTCGGCAAGTTCAGCGGCTGGAAGGATCTCGCGGGCAAGCCCGTGTTCACCGGCCCGCTGCCCTGGGACGTGCGCGCGCACCTGGAGCGCGCGTACGCGGCTCTGGGCGTGAAGCACCAGTATCGCCAGGTCGACCTTTCGGCCGCCGGGTCGCTCCTGCAGGGCGGAGGCATCGACAGCTTCATCATCTACACCAACGGCGAGGCGACCACCGCGCCCTGGATCACCGAGGCGTCGCTGGCGAGCGACTGGGCAGCGCTCAATCCGAGCGCGGCCGAGATCGCCGCGCTCAAGAACGCCGGATTCGCGGTCATCGAGGTGAAGCCCGATGCGTTCAAGCGCGACGTGCACGCCGCCAAGGTGGTGCTGCTGCCGTTCTACTACGGCTTCCACGTCGGCCTCGAGGTGCCGGCGGACGACCTGTACCGGATGCTGAAAGTGATCGAAAAGAACGTCGGCAGCCTGGTGAAGTCCGACGCGGGCTTCTCGCAGATCGCGAAAGACATGCCCGGGATGCAGCGCCTGGGCGTCGCCTCGTCGATCGACTTCGTGCCGGTGCATCCGGGACTGGCCAAGTACATGCGCGAGAAAGGCGTCTGGGACGCGAAGTGGGACGCGCGCATCGCGAAGTAGGGAAGCGGGGCTGTTGCAGCTGATCGCGAGGGGATGGGCGGCGCGGCCGCCCGTCCCCTTCGCTTGTCGAAGGGCGCCCTGGGCAAAATGACCGAAGATCGCCTGCCGCTGCCGCGGCGTGCCGCGGGGTGGCTGTATACCCTGAGCGCGCTGTTCTTCTTCGTCTATCTGTTCGCCTACTACTGGACGAGCGCAGGCGGGCCGACCCTGCTCGCCATCACGCTGGTGCCGGTGACTTTCATCCTGTACGCGCTGAACGAGCTGCGCCGAGGCGAGTTCTATCCGCGCCTGCCGGCGGCCGCCGGTTACGTCCTCGCCGCGCTCTACATCGCAGTGTCCGTGGCGGTGGCCGTTTACATGCACATCGAGTACTTCGAGATCGGCACCGTGCGCGCGGGAATCTGGAGCGCGACCGACCTCGCCATGGGCGGCGCCATGGCGCTGCTCGTCATGGAGTACGCGCGCCGGCGCTATTTTGCGCTCTTCGTCCTGAACATCCTGCTCATCGTCTACGCGGTGTACGGCCGCCACGTGCCCGGCATGTTCTTCCATCCCGGGCTCACCTGGGAGCGCATCGTGAGCGCCATGAGCGTGGAGATGTCCACGGGCATCTTTTCCAACCTGCCGGCGCTCGCGCTCACCCTCATCGGCTCGTTCATCCTCGTGCTCTCGGCGCTGCGCGCGTTCGGCTGCGTGGACTCGATCCTCAGGGGCTCCACGCAGATCGCGGTGCGCTCGCCGCACGCGCTGCCGCAGTCCGCAGTGCTGGGCTCGATGGGCGTCGCGGCGGTGAGCGGCAGCAGCGCGGCCAACGCCATCACTACCGGCTCGGCGACCATCCCCGCCATGATCGGCGCCGGCATGCCGCGGGTGACCGCGGCGGCGATCGAGGCTGCGTCCTCGCTCGGCGGCCAGCTGCTGCCGCCGATCATGGGCATCGCGGCGTTCCTGATGGCGGAGTTCCTCGGGCGCAGCTATTTCGACGTGGTGGCGCGCGGCTACGCGCCGGCGCTCGTCTATTTCGCGGGCGTGAGCGTCTCGGTGTACCTGCTGTCCTCGCGCTTCAAGGGCCGCCTCGGCGCGGTCGCGGCCGAGCGCATGCAGTGGATCGACTGGACCAACATCGGCATCTTCGCCACGGTCATCGGCGGCCTGATCGGGCTCATGGCCGTGCTGCACCTCGCGCCCATGTTCGCCGCGCTCTACGTGTTCATCGCCGTGACCGCGGTGCTGGTCGCGGCGCACCTGGTGGCGAGCGTGCAGGCTCCGCGCTGGTCGTGGCGCGCGTTGTTCGCGCCGCTCGCACGCCTGATCGACAGCTTCGCCGACATGACGTCCGACCTGACGCTGCTGCTCGCCACGCTCTCCATCATGACCGGGGCGCTGGTCATCACCGGCGTGCCGACCAAGATCGGCGCCATCCTCATCGAAACGGCGGGAGTGAACCTCGCCGCCATGGTCGCCGTCGCTTTCTTCTTCGGCGCGCTGCTCGGCACCGGGTTGCCGCCGGCGCCCACCTACATCATCACGGCGCTGGTCATCGCGCCGCCCATGATCCGGGTCGGTGTCGATCCCTGGGTGGTGCATTTCTTCGCCTTCTTCCTCGCGGTGTGGGGCGAGCTCACGCCGCCCACCTCGGTGGTGGCCGCGGTAACCGCCAAGATCGCGGACGCGCCGTTCATGCGCGTGCTGTTCCACGCCATCACCATCTGCATCTCGCTCTTCATCCTGATGGTCGGCGTGTTCACGCGCCCGGAGCTGGTGCTGGAGCCCGGCGTCGCGCAGCTCGGCGCCATGCTGCTGCTGATGGCCTCGACGATCGGCGTGAGCTTCAGCATCCAGGCGCAGTTTGCGGAGGGGCGAGCGCTCGACGTGGCGCTGCGCATCACGCTCGCCGCCTTCGCCATGGTCGTGCTGGTTCATCCCGACCAGCAGGTGGCGGCGATGGCCTGCGTGCCCATCGGCCTGTTCGTGCTCTACTGGGTCCTGCGGCGGCGCAACGCGCTGGTGCGCGCGGTCGCATAGCGCGGCGCGCCCCCCGGCTATACTAGGCGCCCCAGACACGAATCGAACGTGCGACCTGTCCCTTAGGAGGGGACTGCTCTATCCACTGAGCTACCGGGGCGCGAAGCGGATTTTACCCTTGAGATTCTTTTTCTTTCTGCCATTCGCTCTCACTGCCGCCACGGCGCTCGCGCAGACCTGGGCCTGGGACGACGGCACGACGCCGTACGTGGTCTCGCCGGAGATGGTGGTGGACCGGATGCTGCGGCTCGCCGAGCCGAAGGCGGGCGAGCGCCTCATCGATCTCGGCTCGGGCGACGGCCGCATCGTGATCGAGGCGGCGCGGCGCTACGGCGCCCAGGGCCTGGGCGTGGAGATCGAGCCGCGCCTGGTCGATCTCGCGCACCAGAACGCGAAGCGCGCCGGCGTCGAGTCGCTCGCCCGCTTCGAGGTGCGCGACCTGTTCGAGACCGATCTGCGCGGCGCCGGGGTCGTTACCATGTACCTGCTGCCCGAGGTGAACCGCAAGCTCATGCCGCGGCTGCTGGAGCAGCTCAAGCCCGGAGCGCGGGTGGTCTCGCACGACTACGACATGGGGCCCTGGCCCTACGACGAGATGATCGAGGTGACGCTGGCGGAGAAGATGGTCGGCCCGCTCGGGCGCTCGCGCATCTTCCTCTGGGTCGTGCCGGCGGACGCGCGCGGCCGCTGGATCGCCGAGCTGCCGGAGCACGGCGGCCGCTGGGAGTTCGCGATCGCGCAGCGCTACCAGCTGCTCGACGTCGACGCGCGCACGCCCTCCGGCGCGCTGGCCGTGCGCGGCGCGCGCCTGCGCGGCGAGCAGATCAGCCTCGCGGTCAGCGGCACGGTCGCTGGCAGGGCCTGGAACCACCTGTTCCGCGGCCGCGTGGCCGGGGACCGCATCGAGGGCGAGGTGCGGATTTCCGACGGAGGAGACGAGAGGACGCTGACATGGCAAGCGACACGGGTGCGATAGGCGGGGCCCCCAAACCGCTGCTCTCGGTGCCCGACGGCATCTTCCTCACCGTAGGGATGGTGATCGGCGTCGGCATCTTCAAGCTGCCCTCGCTGGTCGCGGGCAATACCTCGGGTGCGACCGAGTTCCTGCTCGCCTGGCTTCTCGGCGGCGCGGTGTCGCTGTGCGGGGCGCTCGTCTACGCCGAGCTCGCGGCGCGCCACCCCGAGACGGGCGGCGAGTACAGCTTCCTCGCGCGCGGGCTGGGACCGGGCGCGGCGTTCCTGTTCGCCTGGTCGCGCATGACCGTGATCCAGACCGGCGCCATCGCGGCCGTCGCATTTGCCTTCGGCGACTACGCCTCCGAGATCCTGCGCCTGGGCGAGAAGAGCTCCGCGATCTACGCGGCGCTAGGCATCGCCGCGCTTACCGCGCTCAACGTCGCCGGTACGGTGCCATCCAAGACGCTGCAGAAGCTGGCGCAATTGGCGGTGATTGCGGCGATGGTGCTGCTCGCGCTCGCCGCGATCGCCGTGGGTGGCGGTGCCAAGCCGGCGCCGGCCGGTGGGCAGGCCGGGTCCTTCGGCCTGGCGATGATCTTCGTGCTGTTCACTTACGGCGGCTGGAACGAGGCCGCCTACCTCGCCGGCGAGGTGCGCGAAGCTCGCCGCAACATGATGCGGATCCTTGTCTGGGGCATTGTCGCGGTGACCGCGCTCTACCTGCTCGTCAACGCCGGCTACCTGAGCGCGCTGGGGCTCGCCGGGATGCGCGACTCCAAGGCGGTGGCGGCGGACGTGATGCGATTGCTCCCGGTCACCAGAGGCGCCGAGCTGATCGCGCTCGTGGTGTGCCTGTCCGCGCTCACGACCATGAACGCCGCCATATTCACCGGGGCGCGCACCACCTGGGCGTTCGGGCGCGACTTCGCCGCCTTCACCCGGCTCGGCAGCTGGCGCGAGTCGGGCAGCACGCCGGCAAACGCGCTGCTGCTGCAGGGGGCGATCGCGCTGCTGCTGGTGTGGGCCGCATCGTTCACCCGCGACGGCTTTCAGGCGATGGTGGAGTACACCGCGCCGGTGTTCTGGACCTTCTTCCTGCTCGCGGGCCTGACCCTGTTCGTGTTCCGGCACCGCGCCGCCGAGGCACCGGCGTTCCGGGTGCCCCTGTATCCGGTCATTCCGATCGTCTTCTGCCTCATGTGCCTGTACATGATCTACTCGACGGTCAGCTACGCGCTCGCGGACTACGGACCGAAGTTCGGCAACATGGTGCTGATCGGGGTCGTGGTGATGCTCGTCGGCGTCCCGCTGTTCTTCCTGACGAGGGGGAAATGAGACCGCAGGTCGTGGCCGCATCTGGATTGCGGTCTCCCACCATGGTGCTGGCGTGCGGCTGCCTCATCATGTGCATCTCCTTCGGCGTGCGCGCCGGGTTCGGCCTGTACCTGCAGCCGATGAGCCTGGAGTACGGCTGGGGCCGGGAGGTGTTCTCCTTCTCGATCGCGCTGCAGAACCTCGCCTGGGGCGCGCTCGGCGCGATCGCCGGCGGCCTCGCCGACCGCTACGGGCCGGGGCGCGTGGTCGCCGCGGGCGCAGCCTGCTACGTGGCCGGGCTGATCGGCATGGCCTACGTCGGCACCCCGCTCGGCATGCACATCAATTCCGGGCTGCTGATCGGCGCGGCGCTCGGCGGCACCTCCTTCGGCATCGTGCTCGCGGTGATCGGCCGCGCGGTAGCGCCCGAGAAGCGCAGCCTGGCGATGGGGGTCGCCACCGCCGCCGGCTCGTTCGGCCAGTTCGCGCTGCTGCCGGTGGCGCAGGCGCTGATCTCGAGCTTCGACTGGCACGTCGCGCTGCTGGTGCTCGCCGGGGTGGTCGCGCTCATCATCCCGCTCTCGGCGGTGCTCGCCGGCAAGCCTGCCGCAGAGAGCGGCGCGCAGCAGTCGATCGGCGAGGCGCTGCACGAGGCGATGCGCGAGAGAGGCTTCCACCTGCTTTTCTGGGGCTACTTCGTGTGCGGCTTCCACATCGCGATGCTGACCGTGCACCTGCCGTCCTTCGTCACCGACGCCGGCCTCAAGGTCGAGCACGGCATGACGGCGCTGGCGCTGATCGGCCTGTTCAACATCGTCGGCACGCTCGGCGCCGGATTGCTGGGCGGGCGCTTCAGCAAGAAATACCTGCTCTCGACGATCTACTCGATGCGCGCGGCGCTGATCGCGATGCTCGTGTTCCTGCCGCTCACGCCGCTCACGCTCTACGTCTTCGCCTGCGGCATCGGCCTGCTCTGGCTCGGCACCGTGCCGCTCACCAACGGCCTCGTCGCCCAGATCTTCGGCATGCGCTACGCGGCGCTGCTCGCCTCGATCGTGTTCTTCGGCCACCAGATCGGCAGCTTCACCGGCGTCTGGCTCGCCGGCTACCTCTACGACAGCACCGGCTCGTACGCTGGAGCCTTTCTCGCCTCCATCGGCCTGGGCGTGTTCGCGGCGATCGTCAACCTGCCGGTCAACGAGACCCCGATCGCGCAGCGCAGGGCGGCAGCGGCGCCCGCCTGACATGGACGCGCCTGCGAGACGCCTGTGGTGGAAAGCAGCCGGCGTGGCCGTGCTGGCGTTCGCCGCGGCGGCGGCGTTCTCCGCCTACCTGCGGCCGGACATGCTGGCCGCGTTCGGCGATCTGTTGGCATTCTGCGCTACGCTGCTCAGATGATCCGGCGCTGCACCGAGGCCGATACTGCTGCGCTGTACGCGATCATCAACGACGCAGCGCAGGCCGAGACCTCGGTCGTGCTCGCGAACGCGGCATGGCCGCCGATGGAGGCCCGCTGATGGACATCCGCACCGCGCGCACGCTCACGCGCTACAGCGCCTGGGCCAACAGGCTCATCTTCGATGCCGTCGCGGCGCTGCCGCCGGGCGAGGCGACCAAGCCGCGCCAGGGCCTGTTCAAGAACATGGTCCACATGCTCAACCACATCTACGTCATCGACCGCATCTTCCAGGCGCACCTCGAAGGGCGGCCGCACGGCTACGGCGCGCGCAACACCCCCGACCACCCGCCGCTCGAGGAGCTCCGGGCCGCGCAGCAGGACATCGACGCCTGGTACGTCGCCTGGAGCGACCGCCTGACGCCCGCGGCGATGCAGGAGAAAGTCGCCTTCCAGTACGTCGGCGGCGGCGACGGCGTGATGACGCGCGGCGAGATCCTGCTCCACGTCGTCAACCACACCACCTACCATCGCGGCTTCGTCGCCGAAATGGTCTACCGCGTCCCCGCGACGCCCCCCGCCACCGACTTCACCGTCTACGTCCGCGACGTCCCGCAGAATCTGGACTGATCCACTACTGGGCAGGGCAAGCCATGGAACTCGAAGGCAACGATGCGAATATCAAGCTGAACCCGGATGGCAGCGCGTCCTTCTCGACCAAGAGCGGCGGCGTCTATGCCATCGACAAGCAGGGCAACGTCTCCATCAATCTGCAGCGGATCGAGTCCGTCGGCATTCACAATCTGGCGGATGTCGCCGAGCACAACATCGAGCGCGTGGCGGGGCTGATCTCGCACTTCGTGAGGTTCGTCGACGGCGGCGAAGCGAGATTCGCCTACAACACCCAGGGCCAGCTCGTCGACCTGTCCGCGGCGAATGTCGGCGTTTCCGTAAGCAATCAGAACGAGATCCTGTTCCGCCGCAAAAAGCGCGCGGCGGCCTGAACCGTCCGCGCGGTCACGCCAGCCGGGTAGGGATCCAGACTTCGCTGTGCAGCGTCCGGTGAACCGGGCACTTGTTGGCGATCTCCAATAGGCGCTGGCGCTGCGCCTCGTCGAGGTTGCCTTCGAGGGTGAGGACGCGCTCGATCTGGTCGATCCTGCCTTGTTTGGTCTCGCACTCGGCGCAGTCGGTGGCGTGGACCTTGTCGTGCTTCAACTCTACGGAGACGCGCGCCAGCGGCCATTTCTTCTGCTCGGCGTACATGCGTACGGTCATCGAGGTGCAGGCGCCGAGCGCCGCGAGCAGAAAGTCGTAGGGGCCCGGGCCGGAGTCGTCGCCGCCGACGGAGGCCGGCTCGTCGGCGCGCAGGCGGTGGCGGCCGGCCTGGATGATCTGCGCGAACCTGCCTTCGCCGGCTTCCACGACGCGGACGCCTGCAACGGCTTGCGGGTCTTCGGTGGAAACATCCATGTAACGCGAGGCCCAGGCCGCGAGGACGGTGGCAACGTATTGCGCGTCCTCGTGCCGGGTGAGCAGGTGGTCGGCGCGGTCCAGGGACACGAAGCTCTTCGGGTGCTTGGCGGCGAGGAAGATCTTCGAGGCGTTCTCGATATCCACGATGGTGTCGCGCGGCGAGTGGAAGACGAGCAAGGGCTTGCGCAGCGCGCCGATGGCTTCGGCGGCCTTCTGCGCCTTCAGGTCGTCGAGGAACTGCTTGCTGATGCGCACCGGACGGCCGCCGAGATTCACTTCGGTTTCGCCCCTGGACTCGATTTCGGGAATCGAGGACGAAAACAGGTGCGAAACATGGGAAGGATCAAAAGGCGAGCCGATGGTCGCCACGGCGCGCGCTTCGGGAATCCTCCCCGCGGCGGCGAGCACCGCGGCGCCGCCCAGGCTGTGGCCGGCGAGGATCTGCGGCGCGGCGCGCTGCTCGCGCAGCCAGGCCGCGGCGGCAATCAGGTCCTCGACATTGGAGGTGAACTCGAGCCCGGAGAAGTCGAACCTGAGGGTGGCGACGCCCTGGCCGGCGAGCGCCTGGCTGACGTAGGCCGCGGCCTTGCTGTCCTTGGAGCAGGTGAAGCAGTGCGCGAAGAGCGCGTAGGCGCGCGTCGGGCCGGCGGGCGTGTCGAGGCGCGCGGAAATCGCGGCGCCGCGCGCGTTGGCGAATCGGATCGTCTCGGTGGGCATGAATTAGACTCGGGCGGATGGAACAGCACGACATTGTGCCGCCCTCCGCCTGGGTCGTGCGCTGGGCGCCGCGCATTACGCACGGGACGGTGCTGGATGTGGCCTGCGGCAGGGGAAGGCACGCGAAGCTGTTTCTGGAGCGGGGCCTGAAGGTCGTCGCGATCGACCGCAAGCCGCAGGACATTCCCGGCGCGCGCTTCGTGCAGGCCGACCTCGAGGACGGCAGCCCCTGGCCGCTCCCGGGCGAGAAGTTCGAAGGCATCGTCGTCACCAACTACCTGTACCGCCCCTTGTTGAGCATCGTCAACGACAGCCTCGCCGGGAACGGGATCCTCATCTACGAGACCTTCATGGTGGGGAACGAACGCTTCGGCAGGCCGTCCAATCCCGAGTTTCTGCTGCACCCCGGGGAGCTGCTCGAGGCGTTCCGCGGGCTGCGGGTGCTGGGGTTCGAGGAGGGCGAGGTGAGCGAGCCGAAACCGGCGCTGATTCAAAGACTTTGCGCCGTGCGAGAGGCTAAGGGATAAAATCTCCGGTTACGCTTTTCAGAACGGAGCGACAGTCATGATTACCGGCAGCCTGGTCGCAATTGTCACCCCGATGCTCGAGGACGGGCAGCTCGATCTCGCGCGCTTCAGGCAGCTGATCGACTGGCACATCGCCGAGGGCAGCGACGGCATCGTCGTGGTCGGCACCACGGGCGAGTCGCCGACGGTCGATTTCGACGAGCACAAGGCGCTGATCAAGCTCGCGGTGGAGCACGCCAAGGGGCGCATCCCGGTGATCGCCGGCACCGGCGGCAACTCGACCGCCGAGGCGATCGAGCTGACCGAGTCGGCCAAGAAAACCGGGGCCACCGCCTGCCTGTCGGTGGTGCCGTACTACAACAAGCCGACGCAGGAGGGCCTGTACCGCCACTTCCGCAAGATCGCGGAGGCGGTGGACCTGCCGATGATCCTCTACAACGTGCCGGTGCGCACCGTCACCGACATGCAGAACGACACCGTGCTGCGCCTCGTGCAGGTGCCCGGCATCATCGGCATCAAGGACGCGACCGCGAGCATCGAGCGCGGCAGCGACCTGATCCGGCGCGCACCGCGCAACTTTGCCATCTACAGCGGCGAGGACTCGACCGCGCTGGCACTGATCCTGCTCGGCGGCCACGGCGTGATCTCGGTCACCGCCAACGTCGCGCCGCGCCTGATGCACGAGATGTGCGCCGCCGCCCTGGTGGGCGACGTGAAGAGGGCGCGCGAAATCAACTTGAGGCTGTTGCCTCTGCATCAGCGCCTGTTCGTCGAGACCAACCCGGCGCCGGTCAAATGGGCCATGGCGCAGATGGGGCTGATCGAGGCGGGCCTGCGGCTGCCGCTTGCGCCGTTGCAGGAGAAGTTCCACGACGCGGTGCGCGAGGCGCTCGCCGAGGCCGGCATCGTGCTGCCGCTGCGCATGGTGGAGAAGCGCGCATGAGGAAGGCGCGTGCCGCGCTCGCGCTCGGCGCGCTTGCCCTGCTCGGGGCCTGCAGCTCCGCCTCCAACCTGCTCGAAGGCAAGAAGGTCGACTACAAGTCCGCCGGCCAGCTGCCGCCGCTCGAGATTCCGCCCGACCTGACTACGCCGGCGCGCGACAACCGCTACGTCCTTCCCGACACGGGCAGGGGCTCGGCCACGCTCTCGGGCTACCAGGCCGACCGCGCGCTGCAGGCGAAGGCCGGCGCGCCGGGCACCGGGGTGCTGCCGCAGGTGGACAAGATGCGCGTCGAGCGCGCCGGCAGCCAGCGCTGGCTGGTGGTCGACGAGACGCCCGAGAAGATTTGGCCGCTGGTGCGCGACTTCTGGCAGGAGAACGGCTTCCTGATCGCGCTCAGCCTGCCCGAGGCGGGCGTGATGGAGACCGACTGGGCGGAGAACCGCGCCAAGATCCCGCAGGACTTCATCCGCGAGGCGCTCGGCAAGCTGCTCGACCAGCTCTACTCGACCGCCGAGCGCGACAAGTTCCGCACCCGCCTGGAGCGCGGCGCCGAGGGCGGCACCGAGATCTTCATCAGCCACCGCGGCATGATCGAAGTGGTGACCGACCTCCAGCAGCGCACGCCGGCCGGCGGACAGGGGAGCATCTGGCAGCCGCGGCAGTCGGACCCCGAGCTGGAGGCGGAGTTCCTGCGCCGCCTGATGGTCCGCCTCGGCACGCAGGAGGAGAAGGCCAAGCAGCAGGTCGCCACCAGCGCGCCGCAGCCCGCGCGCGCGGCGGTGCAGACCGGGATCGGCGGCTTCGAGATGCTGGAAGTCTACGAGCCCTTCGACCGCGCCTGGCGCCGGGTCGGCCTGGCGCTTGACCGCGTCGGCTTCACGGTCGAGGACCGCGACCGGCAGAAGGGCCAGTATTTCGTGCGCTACGCCGACTCCGACGCCGAGATGGCGAAAAAGGCGGGCGATACCGGGCTGCTCTCGAAGCTCGCGTTCTGGCGCTCGACCGACAAGGGCGTCAAGGCCGAGCAGTATCGCGTCCACATCCGCCAGTTCGCCGGCAAGAGCGTGGTGCAGGTCCTGAACAAGGACGGCACCGCGGAGAACTCGCAGACCACCAAGCGCATCGTCTCGCTGCTGTACGAGCAGCTGAGGTGAGCCTTCGGTTCGCCTCCCTCGGCAGCGGGTCGAAGGGAAATTGCCTCGTGGTCGAAGCGGGCGGGACGCGCCTGCTGCTCGACTGCGGCCTCGCGCCGCGCGAGACCGAGCGGCGCCTGGCGCGCATCGGCCTCGCGCCCGCCGATCTGGCCGGGATCCTCGTCACCCACGAGCACGACGACCACGCCGGCCAGGCCTACCCGTTCGCGGCGCAGCACCGGCTGCCGGTGTGGATGACCTGCGGCACGCGCGCCGCGCTCGCCGAGTCGCGCAGGCTCGCGGACGAGGTCGAAACGCGCACCATCGAAGGCCGTGCGTGCTTTGCGGCGGGCGACATCGAGGTGCAGCCCTATACCGTGCCGCACGACGCGCGCGAGCCGGTCCAGTTCGTGCTCTCCGACGGCGCGTTCCGGCTCGGCGTGCTCACCGATATCGGCGCGACGACTGCGCACGTGGAGGCGACTCTGTCGAGCTGCGACGCGCTGGTGCTCGAGTGCAACCACGACCTCGACCTGCTCTGGGCCGGGGACTATCCGAAGTGGCTCAAGGAGCGCATCGCCGGCCCCTTCGGCCACCTCGACAACGGCACTTCGCGGCGGCTGCTCGCGTCGCTCGACCGCTCGCGCCTGCGGCACGTCGTCGCGGCGCACCTGTCGCAACGGAACAACCGGCCGGAGCTCGCGCGCGCGGCGCTCGCCGCCGCCATGGGCTGCGAGCCGGCGTGGATCGGTCTCGCCACCCAGGAGGAGGGCTTCGGCTGGCGCGAGCTGCGCTAGCGGGCGGCGCCTACAGCCCCGCCGTGGTGCTCGAAACGGCGGGGAATGACGCGGCCCAGATCTCCAGGAAGCGCGAGCGCATCGCGAGCGCCTCGGCGTCGTCGTTGAGGCCTGCCGCGCCGCGATAGAAATCGGCCACCGGCCGGCGCACGTAGTGCTGCGCATCGAGCACGAGGAACGAGTCCTGGATGTGGCGGATCTCCTCGTGCGTCCGGTTGATCTGGATCACGTGCGCGTAGCGCGCGAGCAGCCGCATCATGCGCGGGCAGTAGCGCGTCAGGTGCTCGGTGTCGTGCGCCGCGAAATAGAGCCGGCGCGTGCGGCTCGTCTGCAGGAATTGCTCGAGCAGCGCGACGCGCTCGGGCGCGTTGAGGCGCAGCGCCGACAGGTCCGGATCGAAGATGCGCAGCTCGCGGCCGGGCAGCGCCACCAGCCGTTCGATCGCCCGGTGCCAGTCGGCTTCGCTTTCGAAGCGCAGGTATTCGGCTTTCGGCTTGTCGTCGCTCATCGGCCGCGCGCCGGCCGCAGGAAGCCGTGCCGGTGCCATTGCAAGATTAGATCCTCCAAGCCGGCGCGGGCAAGCACGCGGCCGGAGGCGCGCCGCCGGTCGGCGAGGACTGCAAGCGCCTTACGCTGACCGGGACGCGGGATCAGGACCTCGCCGTTGATGAAAAAGCGCCTGCCGCGATAGAGCAACTGCGTCTTCGGGTTCAACTCTATGCTGGTTTTCTCCAGGGACGTCTTGAAAAAAGACCCGGGCGAGAAAACCAAGTGCGGCTTCGGCGCGCTCAGGAAGCGTCCGAGGAAGGTCTCGACGTCGGCCCGGCTCCAGCGCACGCGCGCGAGCTGCGCCGCCGCGAAGTCGGCCATCTCCCTGCTGATGCGCGCCGGGCGCGCAGCCGGCCGCAGTCCCGGATCGCGATAGGTGGCGTCGGCGAATCCGCGCTCGTGCAGGAAGTCGAGGAACGCCGCCGCGAGCTCGGTGCCGCGCGGCGCGCGAAACCCGATCGAGCAGGTGAAGCACGCATCGAGCGCGATGCCGTCGTGACCCCAGCCGGGGGGCAGGTACAGCAGATCGCCCGGCTCGAGCAGCAGTTCCTCCTCGGCACGGAAGCCGGCGATGCGCGCGAGCGGCGCGCCGGCCGCCAGCGCGAAGCGCCGCGCGCGGGCGAGGCGCCAGACCCGCCGTCCCGGCCCCTGCAGCAGAAATACGTCGTAGGAATCGAAGTGCGGTCCCACGCCGCCCCCGGGGACGGCGTAGCTCACCATGAGGTCGTCGAGGCGGGCCTGCGGCACGAAGGCGAAGCGCCGCAGCAGCTGTTCGCCTGCCGCGCAGTGGTGGTTGACGCCGTTCACCAGCACAGTCCAGCCGCGCGCGCCGGCCTTCCGCAAACGACTCGCCGCAAGAGGACCTTGCGCCACCTGCCAGCGGCCGTCGCGCCGTTCCACCAAGCGGGACTCGACATCGCTGCGCGCAGCGAGCGCGAAGAGTGCACGCTTTGCGATCACGCCGCGGAAGCCGGGCAGCGCGCCGCGCACGAGAAGCGGACGCTTCTGCCAATGGCGGCGCAAAAACTCCTGCGGCGACAAGCCCCCTAGCGGCGCTTCCTCCATCGATTGATTATATCGGCGCCGATTTGTAGCCGTGTCGCGACAAACCGCACGCGCGGGGCTTGCCAAGCAAGCTCGCTTGAATAAAATCGATCGCAGCCACGCTCATGCTGCAACCAGGACAAACCGCGCCTGTGTTCGCGCTGCCGGATGCCGACATGCAGACGGTGGAGCTGGCGTCGTTCATCGGCAAGAAGCGCATCGTGCTTTACTTCTACCCGCGCGACAACACGCCCGGCTGCACGCTGGAAGCGGCCGAGTTCTCCGACCACGAGAGCGAGTTCGGGCGCTGCAACTGCGTGATCCTGGGGATATCGCGCGACGACTGCCTGACCCATGCCGCATTCCGCGACAAGCACGGCCTGTCGATCGGCCTGCTGTCGGACCCGGAGGGCGAGGTGTGCCGGCGCTACGGCGTGCTGCAGGAGAGGGAGACCGACGGCGTCAGGCGCGAATGCCTGGTGCGCTCGACCTTCGTCATCGACAAGAAAGGCGTCATCCGCCACGCCGCCTACGGCGTCAATCCGCGCCACCACGCCGCCGAGATCTACGACTTCGTCCGCAAGCTGAAGTCCTGATTCGTCTTTTTGGCCTATCATGGCGGCCTGGGGGAGCAGGCCATGGTGATGGACGTCCTGTCGTACGGCATCGGCACGCTGATCGGCTTCGCGGCGATCATCGCGCTGGTCTTCGTCTTCATCTCCGACATCACGCAGAAGAAGCACAGCGTGCTGCGCAACTATCCGATCGTCGGGCGGCTGCGCTACTTCTTCGAGCAGATGGGCGAGTACTTCCGGCAGTACTTCTTCGCCGGCGACCGCGACGAGATGCCCTTCAACCGCGCCACGCGCGGCTGGGTGTACCGCCTGGCGAAGAACGAGGGCGGCATCATCGGCTTCGGCTCGACCTACGATCTGCACCAGGCCGGCGCGCTCATC
>JACOVA010000113.1 GCA_016177575.1 Betaproteobacteria bacterium | reverse complement strand
GCGCGAGCGCGTCGCGGCGCTGCGCGCGCTCCTGGAGGAGGCCGGCATGCAGTCGCCGCCCGCGCCCGACATCCGCCAGGCGGTGTGGAACAAGCTGCTGCTCAACTTCGGCTCCTGCCTGTGCGTGCTGCTCGGCGAGCCGGTGAGCGCGGTACTGGAGGACCCGGCGCTGCGCGCGGTGCGCGAGCGCCTGCTCGCCGAAGGCCGCGCCATCGCGCGCGCACACGGCGTCTCCCCGGACGACGCGCCCAGGCGCCCGGGCGGTGCGCAGCCCTCGGCGCACAAGCCCTCGATGCTGCAGGACTACGAGCTCGGCCGGCCGATGGAGGTCGAGGCGATACTGGCGGTGCCGCGCGCCTTTGCGCGCGCCGCCGGGCTCGAGCTGCCGACGCTGGAGGCGCTGGCGGCGACGGTCGCGCGCCTGGCGGCGCGCAAGGGGTTATATTCATATACGTGAACAAGGCGCTGATTCTCGCGGTCGACGACGCCGGCGACCTTCTCGCGCTGATGGCCAAGGTGCTCGCCGCCGACTACGAAGTAAAGACCGCGGACAACGCCGCCGCGGCGCTCATCGCCGCCGCAGCCGATCCTCACCCCGACCTCATTCTGCTCGACGTCGACATGCCGGGGATGAGCGGCTTCGAGGTGTGCAAGGCCCTCAAGTCGAACCCGATCACCGCCGAGATCCCGGTGATCTTCCTCACCGGCAAGGGCGACTCGCGCGACGAGGCGCACGGCTTCGAGCTCGGCGCGGTGGACTACGTCACCAAGCCGATCAACGCCGCGGTGCTCAGGGCGCGCGTGCGCACGCACCTCGCGCTCGCCGACCGGCGCGAGGCGCTCGAGGGACTGGTGCGCGAGCGCACGGCCAAGCTCGAGAGCGCGCACGTCGAGCTGATCCGCTGCCTGTCGCGCGCCATGGAGTGCCACGAGAGCGCCGCGGTCGGCAACCGCTTCCAGCGCCTGGCGCAGTACGCGAAGCTGCTGTCGCAGGCGGCCGGCGCCAAGCCCGCGGCCTGCGAGCAGATGGCGAAGGCCGCGCCGCTGCACGACATCGGCAAGCTCGCGGTGCCGGCCGAGATCCTGCGCCGCAGCGGCAAGCTGAGCGCGCCGGACTGGGAGCGCATGCGGCGCCATCCCGAATACGGCGCCGCCATCATCGGTCAGCAGGAGGAGCCGCTGCTGCAGCTCGCGCGCGTGATTGCGCTCACGCACCACGAGAACTGGGACGGTAGCGGCTATCCGAAGGGACTCAAGGGCGCGGCCATCCCGTGGCCGGGGCGGCTGATGGCGGTGGTCGATGGCTTCGAATCGATGACCACCACGCAGTTCTACCGCGACCCGCTGTCGGTCGAGCAGGCGGCGCAGGAGATCATGCGCGGCGCGGGCGTGCGCTACGATCCGGCGCTGGTGGAGGCGTTCAGGAAAGCGCTGCCGGTGCTGCGCAAGGTGCGTGAATCGATCGAGGACAAGCTGAGCGACCTCATCAATCTCGATTTCAGGGCGCCGGCGGCCAAGGCCGCGGCGCAGCCCGAGGCGCAGAAGAAGCCCGTTGCGGCACAGAAGAAATGAGCAGGATCTACGACAAGCTGAAGGAAGCGGAAGCCGAGCGCCAGCGCATCGTCGCCGAGCGCAAGCGCCTGGAGGCGGAGGCCGACGCGGCGCTCGCCGAGCGCGAGCGCGAGGAGCGGGCGGAACGCGCGGGCGGCACCGACCCGGCGCAGACGGCGGGCGCGCGGCGCGAGCGCGACGAGGGGGCGGCGCGGGCCGCCGCCGAGGCGCAGGCGCGCATCGCTGCCGAGCGCGCGCTGGCGGAGTCCTCGGCGCAGCGTGCCGGCGCGGAGGAGGCCGAGCGCGACCAGGCCCAGGCGCTCGCCGATCTGGAGGCGCACAAGCTGGATGCGGCGCGCGAGCGCAAGGCGGCGGAGGAGCGGCTGTGGCGCGCGGCCGAGGGCCGCGCCGCGGCGGAATTCGAAGCCGCGCGCGTGGCGAAGCTGAGGGAGCAGGAAGAGCGCGCTGCACTCGCGCAGGAGCAAGAGCGCCTCGCGGCCGAGCGCAGCGCGAAGGCGCGCACCGAAGAGCGCGAGCGGATCGAGGCGAGCGCAGCGGGCATGGCTGCGGAGCGAGCCGGCGCCGAAGCCGCGCGCCTTGCCGATGCGCGCGCTGCAGCGCAGGCCGAGAAGCGTGCCGCGGCATCGACTGCGGAGCGGCTCGCGCAGGAAGCTGCCGCAGCGCAACACGGGCGCGAACGGGCGCAGGCTCTCGCGGCGCAGGAGTCGCAAAGGATTGCTGCGGCGCGCGAGCGCAAGGCGGTGGAGGAGAAATTGCGGCAGGCGGCCGAGGCCCGCATTGCGGCGGAACTCGAATCGGTCCGCCTGGCGCAGGAGCGCGAGCAGGCGGAGCGGGAGGCGCAGCAGGAGGCGCAGGCCCGGGCGGAGGAGGAGGGCAAGGCGGCGCAGCAGGCCGCCGAACGCAGCAGAGCCGAAGCGGAGGCGGCGCGGCTCGCGGGCGCACGGACAGAGCGGCTGGCGACCGAACGCAAGGCGCTTGCGGCGCGGCGCGACTGGACGGGACGCGCCTGGATCGCGATCGCGGTCTCGGTCGCGCTTACGGCCGGATTCGCGGTCGGCATCCTGTCGCCGCGCAAGGAGCCGCCCAGGGCTGAACCGGTGGTCTACCGCGGCGCGCTGCCGCTCAAGCTCGACCGCAACCTGGAGTCGTTCGCGGCCCGCATCCGGGAGCCGGAACGGAAGTGATCGTCGACCTGCGCTCTGACACGGTCACGCGACCCTCTGCGGCGATGCGGCGCGCGATGGCCGAGGCGGAGGTCGGCGACGACGTCTTCGGCGACGACCCGACGGTCAACCGGCTGCAGGCGCGGGCCGCGGAGATGCTCGGCTTCGAGCAGGCGCTGCTGTTTCCTTCGGGCACCCAGTCCAACCTCGCGGCGCTGATGAGCCATTGCGGCCGCGGCGACGAGTACCTGGTCGGGCAGGAGGCGCATAGCTATCGCTTCGAGGCGGGCGGAGGCGCCGTGCTCGGCTCGATCCAGCCGCAACCGCTCGCCCACCGCCCCGACGGCACGCTCGACCTCGCCGAGGTCGAGGCCGCGATCAAGCCCGACGATCCGCACTTCGCGCGCACCCGGCTGCTGGCGCTCGAGAACACGCTCGGCGGGAAAGCCCTGCCGCGTTGCTATTTCGACCATGCCCTCGAGCTGGCGCGGAGGAGAAATCTTTCCACGCACCTCGACGGCGCGCGCCTGTTCAACGCCGCGGTGAAGCTGGGTGTTGCGGCGAGGGACCTGTGCCGGGGCTTCGATACGGTCTCGGTCTGCCTGTCGAAAGGGCTGGGCGCACCCGCCGGCACGCTGCTGCTCGCAAGCAGGGAGCTGATCTCGAAGGCGAGGCGCGCCAGGAAGATCCTCGGTGGTGCGATGCGGCAGGCGGGCGTGCTTGCCGCCGCGGGTCTGTACGCGCTCGAGCACAACGTGGAGCGGCTGGCGCAGGACCACGCCAACGCCGAGCGGCTGGCGGCAGGCCTGAGGGATGCGGGATACGAAGTCGAGGGTCCCCATACCAACATGGTGTTCGTGAAGTCGCGCGCCGGGCTTGCCGAGCATCTGCGGAAAAACGGCATCGAGGTCCTGCCGGGCGCGCGCCTGCGGCTCGTCACGCACCTCGATGTCGATGCGGCCGGCATCGAGCGCGCGCTCGATGCATTCCGCCGTTTTGGGAATCTTTCCTAGCTCGCAGCCGCTGGTCGCAGTTGCGTTGCGCACGACAACGGAGTATTAATCACACCCGTGCCTTGCGCCGAATCTGAAATTCTTTCCTTTTTCTTCCGTTTTATCCCAAAGCTTTTAATTCACGGCGCCGGATTTTCTCCGGTGCCTGAATCGCTCGAGCCTCTGTAGGGAGACGCGGGCGTGATTGCTCATCCAACCTCAAAGGAGCTTGAAATGGCGAAGAAAAAAGCCAAGAAAAAAGGAAAGAAAAAGAAGTAGTTGACTGATTTCGGATGACCTGCGGACGGTCCGGGTCTCCGGACTGGTCCGCAGGCATTCGAAAGCTGCAGTTGCGAAGCTGGCACCGCAGCGCAGTCGGGAACCAGATCGACTCCGGTTTTTTCCCGCAGGTTAAACTAGCTCATGCTTGCGGCGCGACCGGCGGTTCGCACCCTCGCCGCGTCGAAAATCCGGGAGCTGTTCAATTCCGGGCTCGGCCGCAGCGACGTGCTGCCTTTCTGGGTCGGCGAACCCGACGAGCCGACGCCCGAGGTGATCCGGGCGGCGGGAATCGCCTCGATCGCCGCCGGCGAGACCTTCTACACCCACAACCTGGGCATTCCGGAGCTGCGCGAGGCGCTTTGCGTCTACCTCAAGGGGCTGCACAAGGGATTCCGATCGCAGGACGTGGTCGTCACCAGCGCCGGAGTGAACGCGCTGATGATCGCGACGCAGCTGCTCGTCGAGCCCGGCGAGCGCGTGGTGGAGGTGGTGCCGCTGTGGCCCAACCTGCAGGAGATCCCGCGCATCCTGGGCGCGCAGGTGGAAACCGTGCCGCTCGAGTTTTCGCCTTCGGGCTGGCGGCTGGACCTGGACCGATTGATCGATCGCCTTGCGCCGGGGGTGCGCGCGGTCTACATCAATTCTCCCAACAACCCCACGGGCTGGACCATCGACAGGCAGGCGCAGCGCGCGATCCTCGAGCGCTGCCGCCGGCACGGCATCTGGATCTTCGCCGACGACGCCTATGAGAGGCTGTTTTATGAAAGCAACGGAATCGCCCCCTCGTTCCTCGATCTCGCCGAGGCCGGGGACCGCCTCATCAGCGCCAACACCTTCTCCAAGACCTGGCTGATGCCGGGCTGGCGGCTGGGCTGGCTGGTGGTGCCCGCCGCGCTCACCGCCGACCTGGGCAAGCTGGTCGAGTACAACACCTCGTGCGCGCCCGTATTCGTGCAGCGTGCCGGGATCGCCGCACTGAAGGAGGGCGAGCCGGTGATCGCGCGGACCCTGGAGAGGTTCAGGCTTGCCAGGGATCTTCTGGTCGAGCAATTGAATTCGGTCGAAGGCGTGGTCGCCGCTTCACCCGCCGGCACGATGTACGCGTTCTTCAAGATCGAGGGCATGACCGACAGCCTCGAGTTCTGCAAGCGTCTGGTGCGCGACTTCGGCCTCGGACTCGCCCCCGGCTCGGCTTTCGGCGCGCACGGCGAAGGCTTCCTGCGCTGGTGCTTCGCTTCCAGCAGCGAGCGCCTCGCCGAGGGCGTCGAGCGCTTTCGCCGGGCAATGGTGCATTACCGAAATTAGACGCACCAGGAAGGTGCGCGCAGTTTCCTTCCTTGTCCTGTTGTTTCTGAAAACCTCATCAAAACAAAGGCGAGAGCCGCGGGCATAGTCGTTGCATCACTCCCCGCAGTTCCGTTCAACCACGCCCACGGGGAGATTCAATGAAACGACGCACCTTCATCAGGCAGCTGGCAATGTCGGCGGCGGTCGCCGCGATCGGTTTTGGCTCCACCAGCCTCTACGCGCAGCAGAAGACGGTCAAGATCGGCGTCCTGCACTCGCTTTCGGGAACGATGGCGATCAGCGAGACGGTCCTCAAGGACGTCGTGCTGATGGCGGTGGACGAGATCAACGCCAAGGGCGGCGTCATGGGCGCCAAGATCGAGCCGGTGGTGGTCGACCCGGCCTCGAACTGGCCGCTGTTCGCCGAGAAGGCGCGCCAGCTGCTGACCCAGGACAAGGTCGCGGTGGTGTTCGGCTGCTGGACCTCGGTGTCGCGCAAGTCGGTGCTGCCGGTGTTCGAGGAGCTGAACGGATTGCTCTTCTACCCGGTGCAGTACGAGGGCGAGGAGATCTCGAAGAACGTGTTCTACACCGGCGCCGCGCCCAACCAGCAGGCGATCCCGGCGGTCGAGTACCTGATGTCCAAGGAAGGCGGCAACGCCAAGCGCTGGGTGCTGCTCGGCACCGACTACGTGTACCCGCGCACCACCAACAAGATCCTGCGCGCGTTCCT
>JACOVA010000112.1 GCA_016177575.1 Betaproteobacteria bacterium | reverse complement strand
CGCTTGCAGCGAGCACCCAGAGGCTTTGCGCGCTCACGTCGAGCACGCCGAGCTTGAACCTCGCGTCCCAGAACGGGCTCGAGCGCAGCCCCTCGCCCCCGAAGAACAGCAGCGACAGGCCGACGAGGACGTAGTGCACCGCCATCGACACGATGAAGAGCACCAGCACCGAGGCGCTCGCGAGCGGCTGGTAGGCGATGCGGTAGACGATCGGCCCGAGCGGCACCACCATCGCGAGCACGAGCAGCACCTGGATCCACTGGCCGAGCTTGCGCGGCGCCGCCCAGGCGACGAGCAGGGCGACCGCGACCGGCAGCACGACGTAGAGAGCCGCGATGCGCGGCAGGCGCCGCCACGCGCGGCTGCGCGCCGCGACGAAGCCCTCGATCGCCGCGGCGGCGAGCCCGCCGAAGACCAGGATGTAGATCGTACCGGGCATCCGGCCGGACTCGAGCATGGCGAGCGACAGCGCCGCGAAGGTGATGAGCTCGCCCTGCGGCACGAAGATCACGCGCGTCACCGTGAACACCAGCAGCAGCGCGAGCGCGAGCAGCGCATAGATCGCGCCGTTGGTGATTCCGTCCTGGACGAGCCAGGCGAAGATGTCCGCGCTCATGCCGGGCCTGGAAAAAAAAGGGACGGTCGCCCGTCCCCTGTTGCAGCGTGCGAGTGGTGCTACTCTACTTCATCAGCTTCCATGCGCCGTTCTCCACGCGCACCAGCACGCGGGAACGCTCGTCCTGCCCGTTGTGGTTCTTCGGCGTCGGGTTGTACACGCCGTGCGTGCCGACGACGTTCTTCACGTTCTCGAGCGCCTCGCGCAGCGCCGCGCGGAACTGCGGCGTCCCGGGCTTCGCTTTCTTCATCGCCGCGGGAATCGCGGCGCCGATCAGCGCCACCGCGTCGGCGCTGTACCCGGCGAAGGCGTTGCGGCTGCCGGCGCCGAAAGTCTTCTCGTAGCTCGTGGTGAAATCGAGCGCGACTTTCTTGACCGGGTTGGTCGCCGGCAGCTCCTCCGGAACGATCAGCGGGCCGGTCGGCGCAATCGCGCCTTCGACGCTCTTGCCGCCGACCCTGATGAACTCGCGGTTGACGGTGCCGTGGTTGTGATAGATGCGGCCCTTGTAGCCGCGCTCGACGAGCGCGACGTGCGGCAGCGCGCCGCCGGTGCCCGAGCCGCCGACCACCACGGCGTCGGGCTTGGCGGCGAGGATCTTCAGCACCTGCCCGGTGACGCTGGTGTCGGCGCGCGCGTAGCGCTCGTTGGTGACGACCTTGTAGCCCTGCGACGCGGCGTGGAACTCGGTTGCCTTGAACATCAGATCGCCCCAGGCGTCCGAGAAGCCGATGAAGCCGACGGTCTTCACGCCGTTCGCCTTCATGTGCTCGGCGACCGCGCCCATCATCAGCTCGGTCGGCTGCGGCACGATGAACGCCCACTCGTACTTCTCCGGCGGCAGCGAGATCGGCGTCAGGACGACGAATGGCGTCTTGGTCTCGAACGCCACCTGCGCGATCTGCAGCGAGGAGGGCACGCCGTTCGAGCCCATCACCACGTCCACCTTGTCCTCGGTGATCAGCTTGCGCGCATTCTTGCCGGCGTTGGTCGCGTCCGACCCGTCCTCGAGGATGATGTACTTCACCGGCTGCCCGCCGAGGGTGCTCGGCATCAGCTGGAAGGCATTCTTGTAGTGGATGCCGAGCGACGCGCCCGGGCCGGTGGCGCCGAGCGTGACGCCGACCGTGACTTGGGCGCTTGCGGCGCCTGCGGCGAGCGCGGCGACGATCGCGAATGCAGTGCAGGATCTACGGATCATGTGTTGCTCCTCCTCGTGTTCGGTGAGTTCCGCTCCCATCCCCCAACCCGGCGGAATGTGACATTCTTAGACGCTAATACTCCATCTTAACGTGATCTAGATCAAACTTTCGGCCATGGGATTCAGGATCGGCATCGACGTTGGCGGAACGTTCACCGACTTCCTGCTGCTGGGGCCGCGAGGACGCAGCGCCGCGCACAAGGAGCTGTCGTCCCCCGCCGACCCATCGCTGGCGGTCATGGCGGGGCTCGGCGCGCTCGCGGCCGGGGAGGCGATGCCGCTGGAACGCTTCCTGGACGCGGTCGAGTGCATTGTGCACGGCACCACGGTCACCACGAACGCGGTGCTCACCGGCGCCACGGCGCGCACCGGCCTGATCACCACGCGCGGCTTCCGCGATGCGCTGCAGATGCGCCGCGGCATCCGCGAAAGGATGTACGACAACCGCTATCACCCGCCGCCGCCGATCGTGCCGCGCTGGCTGCGCCTGCCGGCTACGGAGCGCACCGCGGCCGACGGCGCGCTGGTGACCGCGCTCGATGGCGGCGACGTCGAGCGTGCGGCGGAGCGTTTCCTCGCCGAAGGCGTCGAGGCGGTCGCGGTGTGCTTCCTGCACGCGCACGCGAATCCGGGCAATGAGCGCATGGCGGCGCGGATCGTGCGCCGGCTGATGCCGCGCGCCTACCTGTCGCTGTCCTCGCAGGTGCTGCCGCAGGTGCGCTTCTACGAGCGCACCAGCACCACCGTGCTGAACGCCGCGGTCGGCCCGATCCTGGCGCGCTACCTGGGCAGCCTGACGGCGAAGCTCGCCGCCGCGCGCTACCGCGGCGCGCTGCTGATCATGCAGTCGAACGGCGGCGTCGCCGCGCCCGCCGCGGTTGCATTGCTCGCGGCGACGACGCTGCTCTCCGGCCCGGCGGCCGCGCCCGCCGCGGGCCTCGCCTGCATGGTGCCGCTGCGCGAGACGAGCTTCCTCACCATGGACATGGGCGGAACCAGCTTCGACACCGCGCTGGTGCGCGACGGCGAGCCCGCGGTCACCGCGTCGGGCGCCGTGAACCACTACGCGCTCGCGCTGCCGAGCATGGAAATCAATACCGTCGGTGCGGGCGGAGGCTCGATCGCCTGGATCGACCAGGGCGGGCTGCTGCGCATGGGACCGGCGAGCGCCGGCGCCGATCCCGGGCCGGCGTGCTATGCGCGCGGCGGCGTCGAGCCGACCTGCACCGACGCCAACCTCGTGCTCGGCTATCTCGCGGCCGATTACTTCGCCGGCGGGCGCATGCGCCTCGACCACGCGGCCGCGTGTTGCGCGATCGAAGACCGCATCGCGCGGCCGCTCGGCCTTTCGCTCGAGGCGGCGGCGCACGGCATGCTGCGCGTCATCAACGTCAACATGGCGGCGGCGATCCGCGAGATCTCGGTGCAGAAGGGCTACGACCCGCGCGAGTTCCCGCTCGTCTGCGCGGGCGGCGCCGGCCCGCTGCATGCCGCGGGCATCGCCGCCGAGCTCGGCATCGCGCGCATCGTCGTGCCGCGCGACGCCTCGATCTTCTGCGCCGCCGGAATGCTGCGCACCGACCTGCGCCACGACTACGTGCGCAGCTGCGCCCGCACGCTTGGCGACGGCGCGGCCGGCGACCGCCGCGTGCGCGGGGCCGCGCGCGCGATGCAGCTCGAGGCGCGGCGCGCGCTCGCAAGCGAAGGCGTCCCGGTCGCCCGGCAGCGCATGCGCTACCGGCTGGACCTGCGCTACCAGGGCCAGTATCACGAAGTGACCGTGGATGTGACCGAGAAAGCGCTCGCGGCGGCGGACTGGAAGGCGGTATGCGAGCGCTTCCACGCGCAGCACGACCGCCTGTACGGCTATGCGCTGCGGGCCGAGGGCACGCCGGTCGAGCTGCTCAACGTGCGCCTGTCGGCAAGCGGCGCGACGCGCAAGCCCCCGCTGCGGCGCGAGCCGCGTCGCAAACCCGGCTGCGCCGGGGCGCTCAAGGCGAGGCGGCCGGCGTACCTTCCCGCGCGCGGCCGGTTCCAGGAGGTCCCGGTGTTCGACGGCGACCGGCTCGGCCACGGCAACCGGCTGCAGGGCCCGGCCATCATCGAGTGCGCGAACACGAGCATCCTCGTGCCGCCGGGATGGCGCGCGGAGTACGATGCGGCAGGTAACTGCATTCTGGGCACATGAAGCGCAACAGCGATCCGATCGAAGTCACGGTGCTGCAGCGGCGGCTGAAGTCCATCACCGAGGAGATGGGCCTGACGCTGCTGCGCACGACGCGCTCGCCGATCCTGAACGAGGCGCGCGACTTCGTCACCGGGCTGTACGACGCGCGCGGCCGCATGCTCGAGCAGACCGAGTACATCCCGGTGCTCGCCTTCGCGCTGCAGCCGGCCTGCGAGAACGTGATCCGCTGCTTCGGCGACGACCTGCATCCCGGCGACGTGATTCTGCACAACGACGTCTTCAGCGGCGGCAACCAGAACAACGACGTCGCGGTGTTCAAGCCGATCTTCGATGGCGAGCGGCTGGTCGCCTGGGCCGCCTGCAAGGGACATCAGGCCGACATCGGCGGCGCGGTGCAGGGCGGCTACAACCCGGAAGCGCGCGAGGTGTGGCAGGAGGCGCTGCGCATCCCGGCGGTCAAGGTCTACGAGCGCGGGCGGCTGCGGCGCGACGTCTGGGCGCTGATCTTCGCCAACATCCGGCTCGGCATCGTCGAGGAGGACATCAAGGCGCAGATCGGCGGCGCGACCGTCGGCGAGCGCGGCTTCCGGGCGCTGCTCAAGCGCTTCGGGCGCGGCCGGCTGGAGCAGCTGCTCGCGGCGCTGTTCGACAGCACCGAGCGCCGCGTGCGGCGCGAGATCGCCGCGATTCCCGACGGCACCTATCGCGGCGAGTCGCACGCCTTCTACGATGGCGTCAGCGACGGCACGAAGATGAAAATCAAGCTCGCGGTGACCGTGAAGGGCGAGGCGATCACTTTCGATTTCACCGGCTCGGCGCCGCAGACGCCCGGATTCGTGAACGCGCCGTACTCGGCCACCGCCTCGGCGCTGCTGCTGACGTTCCTGATGCTGATCGACCCGGACATGCCGCACAACGTCGGCATCCTGAGGCCGATCCGCATCGTCAATCCCGCAGGCTCGTTCCTGAACGCGCGCTTTCCGGCGGCGACCACGTTCGGCAATTCGATCACCGGGCCGACCTCGGACGCGATCTTCCGCGCGTTTGCCGGCGCGCTGCCCAAGATGGTGACCGCGGGCTGGAACCGCTTCCTCGGCTTCGCCGTGTCCGGCGACGACCCGCGCCGCCGCCGCCCGTACGTGGACATCCTGTTTCTTTCGCTCAAGGGCGGCTCGGGCGGCACCTGGAGCGCCGATGGCTACGACCATATCGGCCTGATCAATTGCGCGGGCGGCATCCTGGCGCAGGATTACGAGATGTTCGAGATCCACGACCCGCATTTCCTGCTCAAGCACGAGTACCTGCCGGACTCGGCCGGGGCGGGCCGCTGGCGCGGCGGGGTGGGCGTCGAGACGGAGTTCGAAATCCGCGGCGAGAACGTGACCGGCGTCGCCTTCGGCGACGGCGTCGAGGAGGAGGCGCGTGCCTTCGGCCTGTTCGGCGGCAAGCCCGGCTCCCGCAACGAGATCCGGCTCGACTTTCCCGACGGCACGGCGCGCTTCGCCAAGGCGAAGGAAATCGTCCGCGGCATCCCGCGCGGCACGCGCT
>JACOVA010000126.1 GCA_016177575.1 Betaproteobacteria bacterium | reverse complement strand
GACGTGGTTGCGCACGCCGACGCGCCCGTTCTCCCGCTGGTAGCCCCAAAAGCTTGCCTTGGACAGGTCCATGTTCACCATTTCTTCGTTTTCAGGTTCTGGATGTGCGTATGCTCGCCGCGCGCGATCGGCGCCACCACCTTGCCGATGTCGACGCCGTACTTGATCACCGTGTCGCCCGGCTTGTAGTCCTTCAGCGCGAGCTTGTGGCCGATCGGGATGTCGCTCTTTGCGGTGACCCGGACCTCCTTGTCCTCTTCCATGATCCAGCCGGTGAGCTCCTGGCCCGCCTTGACGCCCTCGACCACCACCACGCCGACGCCGTCGCCTTCTTCGTGCACGACGAAATGAATCATCCGACTCTCCGCCTTGGTTAGCCGTTATTCTAGTCGCATGCTCGATCGCCGCCGCTTCCTGCAGCTCGCCTGCGCGTTCGCTGTTTCGCATTCCGTCGCATCCCGAGCGCAGCCGCTCGCCAGGCCGCGTTTCGCGACGAACCCGTTCGCGCTCGGCGTCGCCTCGGGCTACCCGCGGCCCGACGGCATGGTGCTCTGGACGCGCCTGTTGGGTGATTTCCAGCCCGCGACGATTGGCGTGCGATGGGAGCTGGCAAACGACGAAAACTTCCGGAAAGTCCTTTCGCAAGGATCCATTCCTGCATCCCCGGACTGGGCGCATTCGGTGCATGTCGAGCCGCGCGGCCTCGAGCCCGACCGCTGGTACTGGTACCGCTTCCATGCCGGCGATGCCTCGAGCCCGGTCGGACGCACGCGCACCGCGCCTGCCGCCGCCGCCGCGGTTTCGCGGCTGCGCTTCGCGTTCGCCTCCTGCCAGCAGTACGAGCAGGGCTGGTACACAGCGCACCGCCATCTCGCGGCCGATGACCTCGACCTGGTCGCGTTTCTCGGCGATTACATCTACGAGTCTTCCTGGGGGCGCGAGCATGTGCGCAAGCACGAGGGCGGCGAGCCCTACACGCTCGAGGCCTACCGCGCGCGCTACGCGCTCTACAAGTCCGACCCCGACTTGCAGAAGTCGCACGCCGCCTTCCCCTGGCTCGTCACTTGGGACGATCACGAGGTCGACAACGACTACGCCGCCGACCGCCCGGAGGACGGCATGCCGAGGGAGCGGTTCCTTGCGCGGCGCGCGGCCGCGTACCGCGCCTACTACGAGCACATGCCGCTGCCCGCTTCGATGCGGCCGAGCGGGCCGGACATGCGCATCTATACTCGACTCGACTGGGGCCGGCTGGCGAGCTTCTTCGTTTTCGACGACCGCCAGTACCGCGCGCCGCAGGTCTGCCCTTCGAGGCCCGGCGGCTCCACGGTGGTCGATCCTGCGGTCTGCACCGAGATCAATGATCCGGCGCGTTCGCTGCTCGGCGCCGAGCAGGAAGCCTGGCTCGAGCGCGCCTTGGCAGATTCGCAAGCGGGCTGGAACATCCTCGCGCAGCAGACGCTCATGGCGCGGCTCGACCGCAAGCTGGGCGAGGAAAGGCGATTCTGGACCGACGGCTGGGACGGCTATCCGACCGCAAGAAGGCGGTTGCTCGACTTCCTGAGGGATAACAGGACTGCCAACCCGGTGGTCATCGGCGGCGACGTGCACATGAACTGGGTCGCGGACCTGAAGTCCGATTTCGACGACGCAAGATCGCCGGTGGTGGCGAGCGAGTTCTGCGGCACCTCGATCTCCTCGCAGGGCCCTTCGCAGAAGATGGTCGACGCGCTGCTCCGCGAGAACCCGCACATGAAGTACGGCCGCAGCGACCGGCGCGGCTACGTCCGCATGAGCATCGCCGGCGCTCGCCTGCACGCCGACCTGGTCGGACTGGAGACGGTCAAGAAGCCCGACTCGCCGCTCGACGTGCTGGCACGGTTCGTGGTCGAGGACGGCAGGCCGGGCCCGCAGGCGATCTAGCTCAGCGGCACCTCAGGTTCGCCGACCAGTCTTCGATCGGCTTGGTGCAGTCTTGCTCCAGCACGCGGCGCGAAGCGTCGAGCTGCGGCGCGAGACTGGTGTTATGGCTCTCCGAATACACCATCGCCCCGAGCACCCCGACGGCGAGCACTCCTCCGAACGTCGACCGGCCCTGCACGGCGACCGTGCCGCCGCTCGAGAGCTGGACGTTCGAATTTCCGCCGCAACCCACCACGAGCAGCGCGAGCAGAAGAACGGCGCCGTGCTTCAGCCGGTGGCGCGCTGCAATCGGTCTCGGATCGCGTCCCATTCGCTCGTCTCGGGCGGTGCCTCGATCAGGATCGTCTCACACCCGGCGCCGTCCAGCTCGCGCAGCGCGCCGTACAGGCGCTGCGCATAGGCACGCGGCTCGCGCGGCATGCGGATCCAGTAATCGACGCGCTCGTCGGGTCGCGAGAAAGCGAGCACCGCGACCGGGGCCTTGCGCTTGGCGATTTCCGCGTCGAGCGCATGCGGCGGGACGAGCAGCGCCGGCGTCTTCGGCGCGTAGTGGCGCTCGAGCCCACCGGAATGGCGGGGGGAAGAGGCGCGTTTGCTCTTGATCTTGGTCTCGAGGACTTCTTCCAGCTCCCGCTTCGAAATTTTCCCCGGCCGCAGAAGAGCGATTTCCGCGGAAGACAGATCCAGAATGGTCGACTCGATGCCGACCTCGCTCGGGCCGGCTTCGAGGATCAGGTCGACCCCGGACGGGAATTCCTCCTTGACGTGCGCCGTGCTGGTCGCGCTGAGGCGTCCGAACACGTTCGCGGACGGCGCCGCGACCCCTCCCGCGAACTCACGCAGCAGCGCCTGCGCCACCGGGTGCGAGGGCACGCGCAGGCCGACCGTGTCCTGCCCGCCGGTGATGAAGTCTTTCGCCTGCGCAGACCTTTTCAGGATCAGCGTCAGGGGTCCTGGCCAGAAGCGCGCGGCGAGGGCTTCGGCGGTCTTAGGAATCTCCCTGGCAAAGGAAAAAGCCTCTTCGGCAGCAGCAAAATGCACGATCACCGGGTGGTCGGCCGGACGGCGCTTGGCCGCGTAGAGGCGCGCCACCGCGCTGGCGTTCGAGGCGTCCGCGCCGAGGCCGTAGACCGTTTCAGTGGGAAATGCGACCAGTCCGCCGGCGCGCAGGATCTCGGCCGCGCGGCGGATCTGCGCGTTCAAAGCTTGAGCGGCGCCGCTGTTAACACCGCTTCTGCCTGCTTTGCCCTGAACTCGGATAACTTCTCCTGCAGCTTCGCATCGGCAAGCGCGAGTATCGCCACCGCGAACAGCGCGGCATTGGCCGCGCCCGCCTCGCCGATGGCGAAGGTCGCGACCGGGACGCCCTTCGGCATCTGCACCGTCGAGAGGAGCGAATCGAGCCCCTTGAGATGCTTCGAGGGCATCGGCACGCCCAGCACCGGCAGCGTCGTGTGCGCGGCGACCACGCCGGCGAG
Source organism: Betaproteobacteria bacterium (assembly GCA_016177575.1). GTDB lineage: Bacteria > Pseudomonadota > Gammaproteobacteria > Burkholderiales > SG8-39 > RBG-16-66-20. The sequence continues at coordinate 12,087 of JACOVA010000126.1, read as the reverse complement.
GTGTGCGGCGCCGCCCGCGGCCGCGATGATGACCTGCATGCCGCCCGCGGCCGCGCCTTCGGCCCACTTGCTGACCGCCTTCGGCGTGCGGTGCGCCGACATCGCCTTGGCTTCGTGGGCGATGCCAAACTGCTCCAGCACCCGGGCGGCGGATTTCATCGTCTCCCAGTCGGAGCTCGAGCCCATCACGATGCCGACGATCGGCTTCATGCGAGCTTCCTGCCGGTCAGTTTCTCGAGCGCCTCGCGGTATTTTGCCGAGGTGCGCGCGATCACGTCGGGCGGCAGCTTCGGCGCCGGCGGCGTCTTGTCCCAGTCGAGGGTCTCGAGGTAGTCGCGCACGTATTGCTTGTCGTAGGAAGGCGGCGACACGCCGACCGTGTACTGGTCGGCCGGCCAGAAGCGCGACGAATCGGCCGTCAGCACCTCGTCGATCAGGACAAGTTGCTTATTGCCGTCCAGACCAAACTCAAATTTGGTATCGGCGATGATGATCCCCCTCGCCGCAGCGTAGTCGGCCGCCTCGCGGTACAGCCGGATGCTCAGCGCGCGCACTTTCTCCGCGACTTCCCTGCCCACGATCTGGCACATGCGCTCGAAGGAGATGTTCTCGTCGTGGCCGCTCTCGGCCTTGGTGGCCGGGGTGAAGACGGGCTCGGGGAGCTTCTGCGCCTGCCGCAGGCCCTTCGGCAGCCCGATGCCGCACACCGCGCCGCTCTTCTGGTAGTCCTTCCAGCCCGAGCCGATGAGGTAGCCGCGCACCACCGCCTCGATCGGCAGCGGGGCGAGCTTCTTCACCACGATCGAGCGGCCGCGCACCTGCGCCCTTTCCTCCTCGCCATCGACCACGCTCTCGGGGTCGATGCCGGTGAGGTGATTCGGCACCAGATGGCCGAGGCGCGAGAACCAGAAGTTCGCCAGCTCGTTGAGCACCCGCCCCTTGTCCGGAATCGGGTCGGGCAGCACCACGTCGAAGGCCGACAGGCGGTCCGAGACCACGATCATCATCTTGTCCTCGTTGACCGCGTAAATGTCGCGCACCTTGCCGCGCCCGATGCGCGGCAGGCTTTTCAGCGAGGACTCGTACAGCACGTTCATGCCGCCTGCTTTTCCAGCTCGGCCTTCCATCTGCCCTGCGCCGCAAGGCTGTTCATGTGCGCGCGGTGGTGAAAGGCGCGCTGCGCGGCGCCGACATTGGCGCTCTGCCCCTTCCAGGTGCCGAGCGCCGGATTCTGCAGCGCGCGCGAGTAGGAGAAGGTGAGCGGCCAGGGCAGGCCCTTCATCGCCGCCATCGCGTTCAGGTGCGCGGTGGCCGCGACGTCCGACTGGCCGCCCGAGAGGAACACCACGCCCGGCTGCGCCGCCGGCACGGTGCGCTTGAGCACCCTGACGGTCCGCCCGGCGACTTCGTCCACCCCGGCCTGGCGCGCGCAGCCCTTGCCCGAGACCACCATGCTCGCCTTGAGGATCGTGTGCTCGCAGGAGACATTGTGCGCGGCGAGCGCGGCGTAGGTCGCGCGCAGCGTCGCCTCGGTCACTTCCTCGCAGCGCTCGATCGCGTGCTCGCCGTCGAGCAGCACCTCCGGCTCGATGATCGGCACGATGGAGGCTTCCTGGCACAGCGCCGCGTAGCGCGCCAGCGCGTGCGCGTTCGCGTACAGGCAGGTGTGGGTCGGAATCGCCTCGCCGATGGTGATCACCGCGCGCCACTTGGCGAAGCGCGCGCCGAGCTTGAAATAGGCGGCCAGGCGCTCGCGCAGCCCGTCGAGCCCCTCGCTCACCTTCTCGCCCGGGCAGAGCGCGAGGCTCTTGGCGCCCGTGTCGACCTTGATGCCCGGCAGGATGCCTTTCTTCGCCAGATAGTCGGCGAAGGGCACGCCGTCGCTGGTCTTCTGGCGCATGGTCTCGTCGTACAGGATCACGCCGGAAATGAACTGCTCCGCGCCCGGCGTGGTGAACAGCAGCCCGCGGTAGGCGCGGCGGCTTTCCTCGGTGCACTCGACGCCGATCGACTTGAAGCGTGCCTCGCAGGTGCCGCTCGACTCGTCGGCAGCGAGGATGCCCTTGCCTTTCGCGACCATCGCGGCCGCGGTCTTGGATAACAGAGCCTGGTCCATGCGGTTCCTCGATGAATGGGAAATTGCGGAGTTGAGCGTGAAATTTTACGCCATCTTCCCGCCCGGATCAGCGTTTGCGCCGCAGCCTGCGCGCAAGCCACGGCGCGATCAGCACGATCGCCGTCAGCGCGAACACGCTCGCGGCGATCGGCTGCGTGTAGAACACGCTCGCATCGCCCTGGCTGATCGCGAGGGCGCGGCGGAACTGCGTTTCGGCGAGCGGTCCGAGGATCAGGCCGATCACCGCAGGCGCCACCGGCACGTCCCAGCGCCGCATGGCGAAGCCGAGCAGGCCGAAGACGTACAGCGTCAGCAGGTCGACCCAGGACTGGTGCAGGCTGTAGGCGCCGAGCGTCGCGAACACCAGGATCCCGGCGTAGAGCTGCGGCTTCGGGATCGCCAGCACCTTCACCCAGATGCCGATCAGCGGCAGGTTGAGCACGAGCAGGATCACGTTGCCGATGTACAGGCTCGCGATCAGGCCCCACACCAGGTCGCTCTGCGACTGGAACAGCAGCGGCCCCGGCTGCAGGCCGTAGTTCTGGAAGGCGCTGAGCAGGATCGCCGCGGTCGCCGAGGTCGGGATGCCCAGCGTCAGCAGCGGCACGAGCGTCCCGGTGGCCGAGGCGTTGTTGGCCGCCTCGGGACCGGCCACGCCCTCGATCGCGCCCTTGCCGAACTCTTCCGGGTGCGGCGCGAGCTTTCTTTCGGTGGCGTAGGAAAGGAAGGTCGGAATCTCGGCGCCGCCCGCGGGGATCGAGCCGAACGGGAAGCCGAACGCGGTGCCGCGCAGCCACGGCTTCCAGGAGCGGCGCCAGTCCTCCTTCGACATCCAGATCGAGCCTGAAATTTTCTCCAGCGTCTCCATGAGTCGGCTCTGATAGGCGCCTACGTAGAGCGCCTCACCCACCGCGAACAAGCCCACCGCGAGCACCACCACGTCGATGCCGTCGAGCAGCTCGGGAACGCCGAACGCGAAGCGCGCCTGCCCGGTCTGGCTGTCGATGCCGGCCAGCCCCAGCAGCAGGCCGACAAACAGGCTTGTCAGCCCGCGCACGGTTGAGGCGCCCAGCACCGCGGATATCGTGGTGAATGCGAACACCATGAGCGCGAAATACTCGGCCGGCCCGAACCTGAGCGCGACATCCACCACCAGCGGCGCGAGCAGCGTGAGCAGCACGGTGGCGATGGTCCCGGCGACGAAGGAGCCGATCGCGCTCGTCGCCAGGGCGGGGCCCGCGCGCCCCGCCTTGGCCATCTTGTTGCCCTCGAGCGCGGTGGCGATCGAGGCCGATTCGCCCGGGGCATTCAGCAGGATGGTGGTGGTCGAGCCGCCGAACATGGCGCCGTAGTAGATGCCGGCGAACATGATGAGCGCGCCGGTGGGATCGAGCTTGACCGTGAGCGGCAGCAGCATCGCCACGGTGAGCGCGGGGCCCACGCCCGGTAGCACGCCTACGAAGGTACCGAGGGTGACGCCGATGAAGCCCCACAGCAGGTTGAGCGGCTTGAGCGCGACCTCGAAGCCCGTTCCCAGCGCGCCCAGCGTCTCCAGCATCTAGATTCCCGCGCTGCCGAGCAGCGGCGCGAGCCAGCCGGCCGGCAGGTTGACGTTGAGGAAGCGCACGAAAAACAGGAACACCGCGAGCGCGAGCGCGACGCCGATGGCCAGGTCGCGCACCGGGCGGCGGCTCGCGAAGCCGCGCGCCACGCAGACGAAAAGGGCCGCGCCCGAGACGATGAAGCCCGCGCTGCCGATGAGCGCCATCTGCGCGGCGAGGCCCGCGCTCACCCATGCGAACGCGGCCGGGTGAAACGGGTGCTCGCCGCGCGCTTGCGCCTCGTCGGGCGAGCGGTTCTTCCAGCCCCCGCCGAGCGCTTCCCGGAGCAGCCACGCGCCGCAGGCGACGAGGCCCGCCGAGGTGAGCGCGGGGAAGAAATTCGGGCCGACTCCCGAATAGCCACCCTCCGAGGACAGCCCCGAGGTGATCGCGGCCGCGCCCGCGCCGAGCGCGAGCACGCCGAGCGAGAGCGCGATCTCGGCGGGCGAGCGTCGCACGGCGCGCGGCGGCGCCTGCGCTACTTCTTGATGCCGAGCGAATCGATGATCGCGCCGATCCGCTTCGTGTCCTCGTCGATGAACTTCTTGTAGTCCTCGCCGCCGAGGAACACCGGCGTCCAGCCGAGCTTCGCGAGCGTCGCTTTCCAGGCCGGGGTCTCGGTGGCGTCCTTGACCAGCTTCACCAGCGCATCGCGCTGCGGCGGCGAGATTCCCGGCGCGCCGAAGATGCCGCGCCAGTTGCCGAGCTCGACCGCGATGCCCTGCTCCTTCAGCGAGGGGATAGCGTCCACTTTGGTGGGGCCCGACTGGGCGAGCGCGCGCATCTTGCCCGACTTCACCTGCTCGGCGAACTCGCCGAGGCCGGCCACGCCGGCGGTCACATGGCCGCCGAGGACGGCGGGGACTTGCTCGCCGCCGCCCTTGAAGGCGACGTAGTTCACCTTCGCCGGGTCGACGCCGACCGCCCTTGCGATCAGGCCGACGAGGATGTGGTCGGTGCCGCCTGCCGAGCCGCCGCCCCAGGATACCTTGCCGGGATTGTCTTTCAGCGCCTTCACCAGGTCGGCCATCGTCTTGTGCGGCGAGCTGGCCGCCACGACGATCACTTCCCATTCGCTGGTGAGGCGCGCGATCGGCGTCACCATCGAGAGGTTGACCGGCGATTTCTGCAGGTGGATGCCGCCCACCATCACCATGCCGCCGATCATCACGGCGTTCGGGTCGCCCTTGGCGGAGTTGGCGAACTGCGCCAGGCCGATGGTGCCGGCGGCCCCGCCCTTGTTGTCGAACTGCACCGAGGAGACCAGCTTTGCGCTCTGCATCGCCGCCGCGAGGTTGCGGCCGGTCTGGTCCCAGCCGCCGCCCGGATTGGCCGGAATCATCATCTTCAGGCTCGGCTGCGCGGCGGCCGTCCCTGCGAATAGCAGCACTGTGAGGAACTGAATGAGCCGAGCCATTGTCTTTCTCCGGTCTGGTGGGACGGTTGCGCGAAGTGGCCGTATTTTGAGCGATAATCCGCCCCCTTGAAAGTCACCCCCGGGCTTTGAGCATGATTCGCATCGAGAATCTCGTGAAGGCGTTCGGCGCCAAGCGCGCCGTGGACGGCGTCTCGTTCACGGTCGGGCGCGGCGAGGTGGTGGGCTTCCTCGGGCCGAACGGCTCGGGCAAGTCGACCACCATGCGCATGATCACCGGCTACTACGCGCCGAGCAGCGGGCGGGTGAGCGTCGGCGGCCACGACGTGGTCGAGGCGCCGCTCGAGGCCAAGCGCCTGATCGGCTACCTGCCGGAGAACGCCGCCGCCTATCCCGACATGACGGTGCGCGGCTTCCTCGAGTTCGCCGCCGCGATGCGCGGCCTCGCCGGCGCGGCGAAGCGCAAGGCGGTCGCGCGCGCCGTCGAGCGCTGCTTCCTGGACTCGGTCCTGCACCAGTCCATCGACACGCTCTCCAAGGGCTACCGGCACCGCACCTGCCTGGCGCAGGCGCTGATCCACGACCCCGAGGTGCTGGTGCTGGACGAGCCGACCGACGGGCTCGATCCGAACCAGAAGCACGAGATCCGCAACCTGATCCGCGAGCTCGGCAAGAGCAAGGCCGTGGTCTTCTCCACCCACATCCTCGAGGAAGTCGACGCCGCCTGCACGCGCGCGATCATCATCGACCGCGGCCGCATCGTCGCCCAGGGCACGCCCGACGAGCTGGGACGGCCGCTCGACGAGGTGTTCCGCCGCATCACGCTGCCCGACACAGTCAAGCAATGAGGCACGTCTGGGTCATCGCCAAGCGCGAGCTGGGAAGCTATTTCAGCTCCCCGGTCGCCTACGTGTTCCTGGTGATCTTCCTGCTGCTCACCGGGTTCTTCACCTTCACCGCCGGGCAGTTTTTCGAGCGCGGCGAGGCGAGCCTGGCGGCGTTCTTCGGCTGGCATCCGTGGCTGTACCTGGTGCTGGTGCCGGCGGCCGGGATGCGCCTGTGGGCCGAGGAGCGCCGCGCGGGCACGATCGAGCTGCTGCTCACCATGCCGATCGAGCCCTGGCAGGCGATCCTCGGCAAGTTCCTCGCCTCCTGGATCTTCCTCGCCGCGGCGCTCGCGCTCACCTTTCCGGTGGCGGTGACCGCGAACGTGCTCGGCAGCCCTGACAACGGCATGATCGCCGCCGGCTATCTCGGCAGCCTGTTCCTTGCCGGCGCCTATCTCGCGGTGACCTGCATGACCTCGGCCATGACGCGCAACCAAGTGGTGGCCTTCATCCTGTCGGTGGTGGCCTGCCTGTTCCTGATCCTGGCCGGGTTCAATCCGGTCACCGACCTGCTGGTGCGCTGGGCGAGCCCGGCGTTCGTCGACACCGTGGCGGCGTTCTCGGTGGTCACCCATTTCGACGGCTTCCAGAAGGGCGTCATCGACACGCGCGACCTGTTCTTCTTCCTGTCGGTGATCGGCTTTTCGCTGTTCGCCACCAGCGTCATATTGCGCAACCGATGATGAAGAAGCACGAGAATCTGGCCTACTCGGCCGTCGGGCTGATCGCCCTCTTCCTGATACTGGTGGCGTTCAACTATCTCGCCTCGCTCGCCGCGGCGCGCGTCGACCTGACCGAGGGCAAGCTCTACACCCTCGCGGAGGGCACGCGCAAGATCCTGCGCGGGCTCGAGGGCAAGGTGAAGGTGAAGCTCTACGTCTCGCAGAGCGAGAGCGTGCCCGTGCCGCTGCGCAGCTTCGCCGTGCGCGTCGAGGACATGGTGCGCGAGTTCAAGAACGTCGCCGGCGACCGGCTCGAGATCGAGAAGTACAACCCCCGGCCCGACAGCGAAGAGGAGGACACCGCGCAGCTCGACGGCATCGAGCCGCAGCAGCTGTTCAGCGGCGAGCAGTTCTACCTCGGCCTTGCGGTCAGCCAGCTCGATCGCAAGCAGTCGATCCCGACGCTCGCGCCGCAGCGCGAGCGCCTGCTCGAGTATGACCTCGCGCGCGCGATCGCGCGCGTCGCCACCGTCGAGCGGCCGCTGCTCGGCCTGATGAGCGCGCTGCCGGTGCTGGGCGAGAAGTTCAATCCCTTCACGCGCCAGGGCTCCGAGCCCTGGGTGCTCGCGAGCGAGCTCAAGCGCGACTTCAACCTCAGGCAGCTGAGCTTCAACACGGACTCGATCGACCCGGAGGTCAAGGTCCTGCTGCTGATCCACCCGCGCGACCTGCCCGAGGCGACCGAGTACGCGCTCGATCAGTTCGTGCTGCGCGGCGGCAAGCTGATCGCGTTCGTCGATCCGCACGCCTACTTCGACCAGCAGCCGAGCCCGATGCCCGGAATCGGCGGCGGCGGCACCAGCTCCACCCTGGCACGCCTGTTCAAGGCCTGGGGCGTCGAGATGAATCCGGGCAAGGTGATCGCCGACGTGGTCTACGCCTCGGGCAGCGGGCAGCGCTACACGCCCACCGTGCTGACCCTCAACCGCACCGCGTTCAACCGCGACGACGTGGTCACCAGCCAGATCGAGACCCTGCTGTACGCGTTCGGCGGCGCCTTCGAGGTCAAGCCGGCCGCAGGCCTCAAGGTCACCGAGCTGGTGAAGAGCTCGCCCAACTCGATGCTGGTCGACAACGTGGTCGCGACCGTCTCGGGCGAGCCGGCGACCAAGGGCTTCGTGCCCGACAACAAGGCGCGCCCGCTGGCGCTGCGGCTTTCGGGCAAGTTCAAGACCGCGTTCCCGGACGGCAAGCCGGAGTCGGATGCGAAGAAAGCGAACGGCAAAGGCGACGCAGGCCTCAAGGAATCCGGCGTCGAGAACTCGGTGATCCTGGTCGCGGATGTCGACATGCTCAACGACGGCGCCGCGGTCGATGTGCAGGAGGTGTTCGGCCGCAGGATCGTCGTGCCCTCGAACGGCAATCTCGCGTTCGCGCAAAGCATGGTCGAGCAGCTCGCCGCGGGCGACGCGCTCATGTCGCTGCGCAGCCGCGCCGCTGCGTTCCGCCCGCTCACGCTGGTGCGCGAGATGGAGGCGAGCGCGCAGGCGCAGTATTTCGGCCGCCTCAAGTCGCTCGAGGACGAGCTGCAGAAGACGACCGAGAAGCTGCAGGAGCTGCAGAAGGCGCGCGGCGCGGCGGCGAAGACGGCGCAGATCCTGACGCCCGAGGAGCAGCGCGAGATCGAGAACTTCCGCAAGCGCGTCGCCGAGACGCGCAAGGCGCTGAAGGAGCTGCGCAAGAACCTGCGCCAGGACGCGGAGGCGCTGGTGTTCTGGACCAAGGTGGCGAACATCGCCCTCATGCCGCTGCTGGTGGTGCTCGCCGGCCTCGCGGTCTTCCTCGTCAGGCGCCGCCGCCACAGCCCCGCATGAACGCTCGCCTCCGGAGCGTGCACACATGAACGCGCGCATCGCGCTGGTCCTCGTCGTGCTGCTGGTCGTGCTCGGCGGCGGCGCGCTGCTGGTGCGCGAGCAGTCGGCCTCGCGCGGCGCGGCCGGCTCGGCCGCGCTCGGCCAGCCGCTGCTGAAAGGGCTCAAGGCCGCCGAGGTCGCGGCGATCGCGATCCGCGGGCCCAAGGGCGCGCTTACGATCGAGAGGAAGGGCGAGCGCTGGGCGATCGCGGAGCGCGACGGTTTTGCGGCCGATTTCGACCGCGTGCGCGAGTTCGTCATCAAGGCGATCGCGCTCAAGGTCGGCCAGAGCGAGGCGATCGGCGACCAGGATCGCGCCCGCCTGCAGCTCGATGCGAGCGGCACCGCGGTCGAGTTCCGCGGCGCCGACGGCAAGCCGCTCGCGCGCCTGATCGCCGGCCGCAAGTACTTCAAGTCCGAGCCGGAGAACCCGGACAAGGCGGCGGGCGACGGGCGCTACGTCGCGCTGCCGGGCGAGGAGAAGCGCATGTTCCTCATCGCCGATCCGCTCGCCCAGGCGAGCCCGAATACGGCCGACTGGATCAGCCGGCAGGGATTCGCGGCCGAGAAGGTGAAGTCGCTCGAGGTGCGCGCGCCGGAAGGCGCGGCGCCCGGGTCTTCCTGGCGTATCGAGCGCGCCGGCGACAACGCCGACTGGAAGCTCGCCGGCGGCGGCGAGAAGCTCGAGCTCACCAAGGCCAACGCCGCTGCCTACGCGCTCTCCCTGATCGAGCTCGCCGATGTCGCGCCCAAGGGCGTCAAGCCGGAGGACACGGGGCTCGCCAGGCCGACGCTGGTCGAGGCGACCACCTTCGACGGCCTGCGCTATGCGCTCAGGGTTGGCAAGCTCGAGGGCGAGAATTACTACGCGACGCTGTCGATCGCGGGCGAGGCGAAGCCCGAAGGCAAGGACGCCGCGGAGCGGCTGAAGAAGATCGCCGAGCGGCTGCCGCGCGAGCGGGCGCTCGCCGGCCATGTGCTGCTGATCCCGAAGTCCAAGCTCGACGACACCCTGAAGCCGCGCTCCGAGCTGCTGGCGCGCAAGGACGACGCGAAGAAGTAGCGCCGCGCATGCCCAAGTGACCGCCTTCGTCCTGGTGCACGGCTTCGCCTGCGACCATAGCGACTGGCGCCTGCAGGTGGAGTTTCTTTCCCGCAACCACCGAGTGCTCACCCCCGATCTGCGCGGCCACGGCGCCGCGCCCGGAACACCCGACGAGGTCTCGATCGAGACCTTCGGCGCCGACATCGCCGCGCTGCTCCAGGAGAAGGATCTGCGCGGAGCAGCGCTGGTCGGGCACAGCATGGGTTGCCGCGTCGTGCTGCAGGCCTGCCTGGACGCGCCGCAGCGCGTCGGCGCGCTCGCGCTCATCGACGGCAGCTGGCTTGGCGCAGGCGCGCCCGTCGCGATCGAGAATTATCCTCAGTTCGCCCGCGAGCTGTTCAAGGGCATGTTCCTCGCGCCGAGCTCCCTGGGCACGGCGATCATCGGGCGGGCGCTCGAGCTGCCGGAGGCCGTCGGCGCCGCGCTGTTCCCGCGCATGGCGCGCTGGGACGGCGAGCGCATGCCGCAGGCGCTCGCGGCGGTCAAGGTTCCGCTGCTCGTCATCCAGAGCACCTACCTGAATGCGCAGCGCAGGCGCGTCGCGATCAAGCCCGGAGAGACCACGCCCTGGCTCGACCTGGTGCGCCGCCACGCGCCGCAGGCGAGGATCGAGATCGTTCCCGGCGTCGGTCATTTTCCGCAGCTCGAAGCGCCGCAACGGGTTAACAATCTGCTGGCGGGTCTGGTATAAAAGGCATCGGGCATCGAGGAGGAGACCCGTCGTGTCCAAGTTCCCCATCAAACGAATCAGGACCATAGCGCTCGTCGGCCAGGCGGGGTCGGGCAAGACCTCGCTCGCCGAGGCGCTGCTCGTGCGCGCGGGGGCGATCCCCGCCGCCGGCAGCGTCGAGCGCGGCACTACCGTGTGCGACTACACGCCGCTCGAAAAGACGTTCAAGCATTCACTCAAGCTCGCGGTCGCGAGCTTCGAGACGCCGGGAGAGGACGGCCACCGCGTTCACCTGCTCGACACGCCCGGCTATCCCGATTTCCTCGGCCACGCGCTGCCTGCGCTGGCGGCCGTTGAAACCGCGGCGATCGTCATCAACGCCCAGAACGGGATCGAGATGATGACCGGCCGCTTCATGCAGTGGGCGGCGAAGCGCGGCCTGGACCGCCTGATCGTCGTCAACCGTATCGACGCCGATAACGTCGACCTGCCCGGGCTGCTGGAAAAGATCCAGCAGGCCTTCGGCAAGGAATGCCTGCCGCTCAACCTCCCGGCGGCAAAGGCGAGCAAGGTCTCCGACTGCTTCTTCGCGCCTTGGGGCGAGGCCGACTTCTCCTCGGTCGAGCAGGCGCACAAGAACCTGGTCGAGCAGGTGGTCGAAGTAGACGAGAAGCTGATGGGGGTCTACCTCGACAAGGGCGAGGTGGCGCCCGAGGAGCTGCACGAGCCGCTCGAGCGCGCGATGCGCGAAGGCCACCTCATCCCGGTCGTGTTCACCTCCGCCAGGAGCGGCGCCGGCATCGGCGAGCTGCTCGACGTGATCGTCGAGCTCATGCCCAACCCGGCCGAGGGCAATCCGCCCGTCTATCTCAACGTGCCCGCGGGCGGCGGCGCGCCGAGCGAGATCACCACCCTGCCCGATCCGTCGCAACACGCCCTCGCCCACGTGTTCAAGATCGAGATCGACCCGTACATCGGGCGCGTGGCGGTGTTCAGGGTCCACCAGGGCCGCATCACCCCCGGCACGCAGCTTTTCATCGGCGAGGGCAGAAAGCCGATCAAGGCCGGGCACCTCTACGTGCTGAAGGGCAAGACGCAGGTCGAAGTCGCCGAGGCGGTGCCCGGCGACATCTGCGCCATCGCCAAGATCGACGAGATCCAGTTCGACCACATCCTGCACGATTCCGCGGGCGACGCGCACATCCACGCCAGGCCGCTCGAGCTGCCGACCTCGGTGTTCGGCCTGGCGGTGCAGCCGAAGAAACGCGGCGACGAGCAGAAGGTGTCCGACGTGCTGCACAAGCTGATGGCCGAGGATCCCTGCTTCCGGCTCGAGCACAACGCGCAGGCGAACGAGACCGTGATGCGCGGCCTGGGCGAAATGCACCTGAAGACGGTGCTGGAGAAAATGGCGGGCCAGTACAAGCTCGAGCTCGACTCCAAGCCGCCTTCGATCCCGTTCCGCGAGACCATCGCCGCGCGCGCCGAGGGCCACAGCCGGCACAAGAAGCAGACCGGCGGTGCCGGCCAGTTCGGCGAGGTGTTCCTCAAGGTCGAGCCCCTGCCGCGCGGCAAGGGCTTCGAGTTCGTCGACCAGGTGAAGGGCGGCGCGATCCCGAACCAGTTCATCCCCTCGGTCGAGAAGGGCGTGCGCTCGGTGCTCGAGACCGGCTACGTGGCCGGCTTCCCGATCCAGGACGTGCGCGTCATCGTCTACGACGGCAAGAGCCACCCGGTCGACTCCAAGCCGCCTTCGAT
>JACOVA010000021.1 GCA_016177575.1 Betaproteobacteria bacterium | reverse complement strand
GCGACGCGGAATTCGCCGTAGCGCGCGCGCGCGTAGAACCTGGCGTGGCCCTCCTGGAAGAAGAACGCGTTGGTCGCGAACTTCACCCGGCCCTCGCGCACGCGGTAGCGCAGCGCCAGCTCGCCTTGCGCGAGCGGCTCGCCGCCGTCGCGGCGCACGAAGCGGCCGACGCCGCGCTCGTCGAGCTTGATCACGACGCGGCCGTCCTCGGCCTGCCTGGGGCGATCGCGCGCGTAGATCTCGTCGGCAACACGGAAGCGCAGCGCCATGTAGTCGCCCTGCATGAGCGAGCGCGGATCGAGCGGCGCGAGCTCGAGCAGCACGACCGCGCCCTGCTCGAGCAGGCGCTCGCGGCCGAGGATTCCCCAGTTCACCGCGGCGAGGATCAGCAATCCCGCCGCCACCGCGATCGCCTTACGCATCGCCCGCCTCCGTCTGTTTTGGCCACCACAGGTGCAGCGCTGCGCGCGCAACGAGCAGCGCAACGCCGGTAGCGGCGAGAATCGCCGACTTCTCGAGCAGCGTCGCCTGCAGCGAGTAGTAGTAGTGCGAGAGGTAACCGAGCAGCGCCACGATGCCCAGTCCGGCGAGCACGCGGTTGCCGTTGGCGTAGCCGACGACGAGGAGCGCGGCGGCAGGCCCGACCCCGGACGCCTTGAGCGAGGCGAGGCCGAGGAGCGCGGCGCCGGCGAGCGCGATGCGGCCCGGGCCGCTCCCGAGCGCGACGCCTTCGCGCCTGAGCAGCGCGAGCACGGCCCAGACCAGCACCGCGGCCGAGAGCGCCGCGCCGAGCCAGTATCCGATCCAGCCGCCGAGCGGGCCGCTGTCGCGGCCGACGAACCAGCGCACCCACAGGTCGCCGTGCATCAGGGTGACCTGCATCGAAGCGAGCGCGAGCCCGTAGCCCGCCGCCCGCAGTTGCGCGGCCCTGGCGCCGAAATCGAACTCGCGGATCCAGGCCCAGACGAAGGCCGCTGTCACAAGCGGCGGCGCGAGGGTGTAGAGCCGCAGGTCGCTGAGCACGAACGCGAGCGCCGCCGCCCCGGTCCATGCCGCCCAGACGCGATGCAGGAAGTTCGGCACCAGCGCGAACAGCGCCGCCTGCACCGCGGCCATGGCGAGCGCAGTGAGCCAGATCTCCTTGCCGAACCATTTGCCCAGCCCGTAGAGCATCAGCCCCTGGCCCGCCAGGCTGACGGCGAAGGCGAACTGCGCGCTGAAATCGCCCTTGCGGCCGGAGCGGAACAGGAGCGCGGCCGCAGCGCAGGCGCCGGCGCCGATGCCGATCGCGGCAAAGGCGTTCTCCATCGCAAAGGTGAAAAACGCGCCGACGAACATGAACAGGAACAGCGCACCGATCCAGCCCGAGAAACCGAGCATGGCGCGCACGAACCAGGGCGAGCGAGCCTCGCCGCGCTCCGGCAGCGCGCCTTCGACCAGCGCGCCATCGCGCAGGCGTTCCCACAGCGCTTCCCGCGTCATGGAATTCATGACCGCTCCTCCTCGTTGGCGACGTTCGTGAGCCACCAGCCCCCCGCGGCCGAGAGCCCGATCACCACCAGCCCGATGAAGAGGAACGAACCCGCGTCGTGCAGGCGGATGTGCCGGGCGAGCAGCGTCGTGATCACGACCACGATGGAAAGCACCCCGCCGGCGAGCACGTACACGTCCTTGATGCGCCGCCGGTACACGGCGTAGGCCGCGGCGAGCCAGGCGAGCCAGGCGAGCGCGCCCCATCCTCCGGAGTCGCGCCAGCCGAGCACGTCGGACATCGCGAGCGCGGTTGCCATGGCGCCGCTCGCGGTGGCGAGGATGCGCAGCGACCAGCGCTCGCGCAGCCATTCGATGCCGGACGCCGCGAGCGCTTCCCAGAGCACGAGCGCGGCGGTGTCGAGCGCGAACAGCAGCCAGAGCAGCTTCGCCGGGGCGAACAGCATGCCGAAGAGCAGGCCGAAAGTGAGGAAGTAGAGCGCCAGCGCCAGGTTGGCGAGCGCGAGCCAGAGAACCCAGAATGCGGGAAAGCGCGCCAGCAGCGCCCAGGGCAGGATCGCTGCAGCCCATAGCGCGAACAACTCGAACGTGTCGGCGCCGGTCTGGTAGGTCTGGCCGACCAGCGCGAGCAGCGCCCCGGTCAGCAGCGCGGCCAGCAGCAGGGCCGCCTTGCCGGCAATGCCGCCCAGTCCGAGCCGCCACACGAACACCAGCGTCACCAGGATCGGCGCCTCGACCAGGCCGAATTTGGCGAAGCGCCCGAGCTCATTCCAGTTGTAGGCGAAGAAGAAGATCACGCCCGCGGCGAGCAGCACCACCCCCATGAACGCCAGCAGACGATCGAGGAATCGCCGCCATTGGTCCGTGCTCGGCAGCACGGCGGCCGCATCGAGCGCCCGGCGCAGGTTCTGCGGCGCCAGCCGGCCCTGCTCGACCCAATCGAGGATTTCATCGCGCGGATTCGCCATGGCGGTCTCCTATTTCCACTCGCCTCGCAGCGCGAGCACGTCAGCTTGCAGGGCATCGGGCGAGGCTGCGGCGGCGGACACGAGCTCGCCCACCGCGATGCCGATCTTGCGCAACGGCACGAGGCGCCACGGCTTGGTCATCGCGGCGCCGTCCTTGCGCGAGAAGAACGAGCCCCACAGGCCGCGCAGCGCGATCGGCACCACGGGCACCGGCGTCGCCTCGAGAATGCGCTTGACGCCGGGCCGGAACGGATGCAGCTCGCCGGTGTCGGTGATGCGGCCCTCGGGAAAGATCGCCACCAGATCGCCGTCGCGCAGCGCCTTGCCGACCTCGGCGAAAGCGCGCTCCATCATCGCCGGATCCTCCTTGGCGGAAGCGATCGGGATCGCGCGCCCGGTGCGGAACACGAAAGAGAGCACCGGCAGCCTGAAGATGCGGTGGTCCATGACGAAGCGGATCGGCCGGCGGCAGGCCGCCGCGATCACCAGCGCGTCGACGAAGCTGACATGGTTGCACACGATCAGCGCGGGACCCTCCTCGGGAATGCGCTCCAGGCCGGACTTCTCCAGGCGGTACACCGAATGGATCAGCATCCAGACGAGGAAGCGCATCAGGAACTCGGGCACCAGCGTGTAGATGTAGACGGCGACCGCCGCGTTGAGCAGCGCGGTGACCAGGAACAGCTGCGGGATCGTCAGCCCGGCCTGGAACAGGCCGACCGCGAGCGCGGCGGCGGCGACCATGAACACGGCATTGAGGATGTTATTGGCGGCGATGATGCGCGAGCGATGGCTCGGCTCGCTCCTGGTCTGGATCAGCGCGTAAAGCGGCACGATGTAGAAGCCGCCGAACAGTCCGATCAGCAGCAGGTCCGCGAGCAGCCGCCAGTGCCCGGGATCGCGCATGAAATCGCCAAGCGACACCGGCCCGTGGGCGACGTGCGCCGAGGCGGCGAGCCAGAGGTCGATGCCGAACACGGTGAGGCCGATCGAGCCGAACGGCACCAGGCCGATCTCGACCTTGTGCCCCGAGAGCCGCTCGCACAGCAGCGAGCCCACGCCGATGCCGATCGAGAACACGATCAGCAGCAGCGTCACCACGTGCTCGTCGGCGGCGAGGATGTTCCTGGAGAAGTTCGGGAACTGGGTCACGAACATCGAGCCGTAGAACCAGAACCACGAGATGCCGAGGATGGAGAGGAACACGGTGCGGTTGCGGCGCGCGAACCGCAGGTTGCGCCAGGTCTCGGTGAGCGGGTTCCAGTTGATGCGCAGGCCCGGATCGGCCGCCGGCGCGAGCGGAATCAGGCGCGAGAGCGCGATGCCCGCGGCCGAGAACGCCATCGTCGAGAGCGCCACGCCCCAGACGCCCCAGCCGGGCTGGGTCACCATCCAACCGCCATAGATCATGCCGGCGAGGATGGCGACGGACGTACCCATCTCGACCAGGCCGTTGCCGCCGACGATCTCGGTTTCCCTGAGGTGCTGCGGCAGGATCGCGTACTTGACCGGGCCGAACAGGGTCGATTGCACGCCGCCGAGGAAAAGCGCGCCGAGCAGCAGGCCGAGGTTGTGCGTCAGCAGCCCGAGCGCGCCGAGCGCCATGCAGCCGAGCTCGATCGCCACGGTCACCGTGATGAGCGACGCTTTCTCGTATTTGTCCGCGAGCTGGCCGGCGGTCGCCGAAAACAGGAAGAACGGCAGCACGAACAGCGCCTGCGCCACGTTTTGCAGCGTGTCGGAGGACATCGTGGTGAAGCTCGCGGTCTGATAGGCGAGCAGGATCACGAGCGCCTGCTTGAACACGTTGTCGTTCATGGCGCCGAGGAACTGCACGCCGAAGAACGGCCCGAAGCGCCGCTCGGCGAGCAGGCGGAACTGGCTTCTGTCGCTCATCTTCTCCCCGCGCGCGAGCTTACGCTAGTGCCGGGCGCGATGCAGGAGCGCGCGGCCGATTTCATTCGGCACGAAGGCGAGCACCCGCCCCGCGGCGATCAGCATGGTCCCGGTCGAGTCGACCACGACCCTGACGCTGGTGCCGATGCCGACACTCGCCGCTTCGGCGAGGTCCCCGGCGACGATCGCCGAGGTCTCGACTGCGCCGCTCGCGCTCCTCAGCGAGAGCTCGACCCCTTGTGCGCTCGTCCTGAGCGCGTGCACCGTGAACTCCGAGCCCGCGTGCGCGATCCAGGCGGCCGAGGCGCCGGTCTGCACCGAGGCCTCCACCGAAGCCGCCGAGGCGCGTCCGACGCTGTCCTGCGCCGCCGCCGGCGCCAGAGGCGATAAACCGATCAAGGCCACGAGCAACGATGGGGAAAGTTTCATGACGCTCTCCTTATTACGTGGTTAAGAATATGAACATATAGGCGAAAAAAACTCATGCGTTGTCGCGCACGTAGCCGAGGACGTTGGCGAGGGACTCCTCGAGCAGTTGCCGGTTGACGCGCAGATGGACTTCCTTGCCGATCTTCTCGGCTTCGAGCACGCCCGCGGCGCGCAGGATCTTGAGGTGGTGCGAAACCGCGGGGCGCGACAGCGTCGAGACCTCGGCGATGCGGCCGACGGTGAGCCGCTCGCCCTTTTCGAACGTGAGCATGATGCGCTGGCGGTGCTCGTCGCCGAGCGCCGTCAGCACCTTGGCCATGGCGCGCCACTCCTTCGGGATCGAGCGCATGTAGTTCTTGTGCATATGTTTACAAGTTTAAACATGTAGGCTGTCGGCCGTCAAGCGCATTTGCTAAAGTAGCGCTCCGCCTCTTGTACATCCGGGACTAATTCCATGATTCAGAGAGATAAATTCTTCATCAACGGCCAATGGGTCGCCCCCGCCGCGCGCGAGGCGATCGAGGTCCACAACGCGGGCACCGGGCAGGTGATGGGCACTGTGCCGGCCGGGACCGAGAAGGACATCGACGCCGCCGTGTCCGCGGCGCGCGCGGCGCTCGAAGGCTGGAGCGCCACGCCGGCGGCGAGGCGCGCGGAGTACCTGCAGAAGATCTCCGACGGCCTGAAGGCGCGCGCCGCGGAGCTGGGCTCGACCATCGCACAGGAAGTCGGCATGCCGATCAAGCTCGCGGGCCGCATCCAGGCGGGATTGCCGATCGCGAATTTTGCGAACTACGCGAGAATTCTGGGCAGCTTTGTTTTTGAACAAAGAAACGGAAATTCACTCATCGTACGAGAGCCTGTCGGCGTCGTAGGGGCGATCACGCCCTGGAACTACCCGCTGCACCAGATCGCGCTCAAGGCGGCGCCTGCGCTCGCGGCGGGCTGCACCGTGGTGCTCAAGCCCTCCGAGATCGCGCCCTTCAACGCCTTCATCCTCGCCGAGGTGATCGAGGCCGCGGGGCTGCCCAAAGGCGTCTTCAACCTGGTGACCGGCTTCGGGCCGGCTGCCGGCGAGGCGCTCGTGAAACACCCGCTGGTGGACATGATCTCGTTCACCGGCTCCACGCGCGCCGGCAAGCGCATCTCCGAGCTCGCGGCGCAGAGCGTGAAGCGCGTCGCGCTCGAGCTGGGAGGCAAGTCGGCCTCGGTCATCCTCGATGACGCCGACCTCGCTGCCGCAGTCAAGGGCACGGTCAGCGGCTGCTACCTCAATTCCGGCCAGACCTGTACGGCACTGACGAGGATGTTGGTTCCGGAATCCCTCTATCAGGAAGCTTCCAAAATCGCCGTCGAGACGGCTAAGGGCTTCACGCTCGGCGATCCGATGTCCGAGGCGACGCGCCTCGGGCCGCTTTCCTCCCGCATGCAGCTCGAGCGCGTGCGTGGTTACATCAAGAAGGGCATCGACGAAGGCGCCGAGCTGCTCACCGGCGGCGCGGACCAGCCCGAGGGCCTGGCAGGTGAAACGAGGGGAGGCTACTTCGTCAAGCCTACCGTGTTCGGTAGAGTGAAGAACTCGATGACCATCGCGCAGGAGGAGATCTTCGGGCCGGTGCTGTCGATCATCCCGTACAAGGACGAGGAGGAAGCGGTGCGCATCGCGAACGACTCGCCCTACGGCCTTGCCGGGGCGGTGTGGGGAAAGGACGAGCAGCACGCGCAGAAGGTCGCGCGCCGCATCCGCGCCGGTCAGGTGGACGTGAACGGCGGCGCCTTCAACATGAACGCGCCCTTCGGCGGCTTCAAGCAGTCCGGGCACGGCCGCGAGGCCGGCGTCTACGGGCTCGAGGAGTTCCTCGAGTACAAGAGCCTGCAGCTCAAAGGCTAGGTCCGGCTGCGCTCACGTCGGCGGCGACGTTGTGCCGGCAAACGCGGGTCGCAGAGCGACCGAGTCTTCGCTGCAATCGGGCAGGCCGTGCGGCCGGAGCAGTCGCTCCCGCCGCCCGCGGCCCGATGCAGGAGCGAGGTAGCTTCGTACTCGCTCCGCGGTGACGGATGCCTGCTGGATGCAGGCCGGCGCGGAGACCCCGCAAAAGTAATTTCCGGTGAAAAACAGGCCGGGCTGTTCGCGTTCCAGCGCCGCGACCGCGTTCAGCCGCGCGGCATGCCCAAGCCCCGTCTGCGGCAGACCGTGGCGCCAGCAGCGCACCCGTGCGACGACCGGCGCCTCGAGAACGCCGCTCAGCCGGCGCGCTTCCGCGTGCGCCAGCTCCCCGATTTCGCGCGGATCGAGCAGCGCCAGCTGCGGCTGCCGTGCGCCCCCGATGAAAGCGGTGAGAGCCACGTGTCCGGGTGGAGCACGCCCGGCAAAGAGCGTCGAGGAGAACAGCATTCCGAGCACGTCCCGCGCCTCGACCGCCGGCGCGAGCATTCCCGCGCCGTCGAGCGGGCCTGCGAGCCCTTGCGCGCGATAGCCGAGAAACGCCACTGCCATCGGCGGATACTCGATCTGCGCGAGCTCGCCCGCTACGCCCGCGTCGAGCCGGTCCACGACACCTGCCGCAGCGTACGCCGGCAGCGCGATCACGACGCTGTCGGCCTTCAGCGATCGTTGCGTCCGCCGCTCCCGCACCATCACCATGAATCCGCCGCCCGGCGCGCGTTGTACCGACTCCACCTGCGTTCCGAGCAGAACACGGCCCGCAATGCGTAGCGAGATCGCCTGCGGCAGCGCGCCCAGACCGTCGCGAAAAGAAAGCAGCTCGCGTTTCGCAAGATTGCATGGCGCGGCTCCCGCGCGTTGCCGCAGGCGCGATGCGATGGCGGCAAGCACCACCGATCCATGACGCCGCTCGAGCTGCTTGAGGCGCGGAAACACCGCCGACACGCTCAGTTGCTCCGGATTACCCGCGCATATTCCGGCGGTGAGCGGATCCATGACGTAGTCGAGAAATTCCCGCCCGAAGCGGCGGCGCGCGAAGTCGGCGATCGTTTCATCGCCGTGGCGCACCGAAACAAACGGCTCGAGCAAAACGCGCAGACAACCGGCGGGCGAAACGAGTCCGCTCGCAAGGATTCCGCGCGCACTTTGCGCCAGCCTGCGCGCCCGGCCGCGCCGCACGATGTAGCGATGGCGCGCATCAGGATCGCCGGTGATGGCCTGCTCCGCCAGGCCGGATTCCCCGATGAGGCGCTCGGCGCACGGCGCCGGGAAAGCCATGCCGTTCGGCCCATGCTCCATGAGAAACCCTTCGATGCGCTCGGAACGCATGCGCCCGCCGGAGCGGTTTTCCTTGTCCAGTACGACCACCTCGTGCCCGGTATCGCGCAACGCGTGGGCGACCGTCAGGCCGGAAATACCCGCGCCTATGACCGCGACGTCTGCCATTGCGGGTCGCCTGCCGCGGGCCGGGGAGAAAGGGAGCCGGCGCCAGGCCGCAATCGGTCAAGCGGCGGGCGGTGGGCATGCATGTAGTCCACGGTGACGATCCGTCGCCCCTCGCGAGCGGCGCGCTCGTCAATGCGCGCCTTCAGCACGGCGCGTACGAACGCCGGAATCCGTTCCAGGAGCGCACGCGCTTCCGGCTCCCACGCGACCTCGCGGCGTGCCTGACAGACAGGTTGCGGCTCCGGGCGCAGCTCCGGTGGCTTTGCGTACAGGCAGTTTGGATCCTCGGCAAGCACGTCTCCGTGCCGTGCCAGCGCCCGCGCGCGGCAGCCGCCACAGCTGTAGCGGAAGTCGCAGCCTCCGCATTTGCCCGCGGGAAGCTCGGTGCGCAGGCGCATGAGGAACGGATGCCGTTCCCAGATCTCCCGCAACGGCGTTGTTGCGAGGTCACCGAGGATCGTCGGTATGTAGGGACACGGCGTGACCTTGCCGAGGGGCGTGATGCGGAAGTAGCTGCGCCCGGCCAGGCACGCGCCGGACCAGCCGGCGTAGTGACGGTCGCCTTCGCCGGCGTGCAAGCCGAGCAGGCGGCGCTGGTACGGCGCGCAACGCGCGCGGACGATGAGACGGGGGCGAGCGCGTTGCAGCTCGATGATGCGCGCCAGCGTCTCCTCGTACGCGGCCGGGGCCAGATCCGTCCGCGTCGCGCCGCGCCCTGTGCACACCAGGAAGAAAAAATTCAGCGCCACTGCGCCGAGCGACTCCGCGAGGTCGGCGAGCGCCGCGATGTCGTTGCGGTTGTCCTCGAACAGCGTCGCCTGCAGCAGCACGGGCAGGCCGGCGCGGCGCGCATCGGCCGCACCGCGCAGCGCGGCATGCCATGCGCCCGGCACGCCGCGCAGCCGGTCGTGGAACGCTGGCCCGGCGGAATCCAGACTGATGCCCACCCCGGCCGCGCCCGCATCCTTCGTGCGCTTGGCGCGGCTCCCGGTCAGCAGCGTGCCGTTGGTTCCAATCACCGGCGCCAGGCCGCTTCCCGCGGCAAGTTGCACCAGTGTGTCGAGGTCGCGGCGCAGCAGGGGCTCTCCGCCGCTGAAAACCAGCATTGCGCCGGGTGCGAGCGCGGCGATTTCGCCCACGATGCGGGCAGCGGCGGCGGTATTCAGTTCGTCGCGGCTCCCGCGCCTGCGCCGCGTCGCATCGAGATAGCAATGGCTGCACGCGAGATTGCACAACCCTGTGATGTTCCACGAAACGAGCAGCGGTTGCGGCGCTGCCGCCGGAGCCGGCTGATCGATGGCCGGCATCGTCACTTCCGCCCCTGTTCCGCGAAAGGGCACTTGCCCGGTTTCGCCGGCCCGACGGCGGCAAGGCAGGCGTCGATCGCATCGG
>JACOVA010000130.1 GCA_016177575.1 Betaproteobacteria bacterium | reverse complement strand
GGGTGAAATGAGGCGTGCGCTGCGAGGTACACTCGGCCGCATGGACGGCATCGGCATCGCGCTTTCGAAGGGGCGGATCCTCGAGGAGACGGCGCCCCTGCTCGCGCGCGTCGGTGCGCGGCCGAGGGAGAATCCGGAGACCTCGCGCAAGCTGATCATCGGCACGGCGCGGCGCGGCGTGCGCCTGATCGTGGTGCGCGCCGCCGACGTGCCGACCTACGTGCAGCACGGCGCCGCGCAGCTCGGCATCGCCGGCAGAGACGTGCTGGTCGAGCACGGCGGCGCCGGGCTCTACCAGCCGGTCGATCTGCGCATCGCCGCCTGCCGCATGGTGGTGGCGGCGCGCCGCGGCTTCGATTACGCGGCCGCGGTGCGGCAGGGGGCGCGGCTGCGCATCGCCACCAAGTACGTGCAGACCACGCGCGAGCATTTCGCCGCCAAGGGCGTGCACGTCGACCTGATCCGGCTCTACGGCTCGATGGAGCTGGCGCCGCTCGTCGGCCTGGCGGACGCGATCGTCGACCTGGTTTCCAGCGGCAGGACGCTGCGCGCCAACGACCTGGTGCCGGTGGAGGAGATCATGCCGGTCTCGGCGCGCCTGATCGTCAACCAGGCGGCCCTGAAGACCCGGCGCGCCGAGCTGCAGCCGTTGATCGACGCATTCGCGAAGGCGGCCGGCAAATGAAGCTGCGCCGCCTCTCGAGCCGCAGCCCCGGATTCGACGCGAAACTCGCGCGGCTCACCCGCTACGAAGCCGCGCAGGACGTTCGGGTGCAGCGGGTCGTGCGGACCATCGTCGCCGATGTGCGCGCGCGCGGCGACGCGGCCGTGCTTGCCTACTGCCGACGCTTCGATCGCGTCAAGGCGCGCTCCGTTGCCGCGCTTGAGATTTCCGGGAGCGAAATTCGACTTTCGCTGAAGAAGATCGCCAAGCAGGACAAGAACGCCCTGAACCAGGCGGCAAACCGGATCCGGCGCTTCCACGAGCGCCAGCGCGCTCGCTCCTGGAGCCTGCGGCAGCCCGACGGAACGGTGCTGGGGCAGCGCGTGACGCCGCTCGAGCGCGTGGGCCTGTACGTTCCCGGCGGCAAGGCGGCGTACCCGTCCTCGGTTCTGATGAACGCGATCCCGGCGAAGGTGGCGGGGGTGGCCGGGGTGGTGATGGTCAGTCCCAATCCCAGCCCGCTCGTGCTTGCGGCCGCCGCGATCGCCGGCGTCGATCGCGTGTTCGCGATCGGCGGCGCGCAGGCGGTGGCCGCGCTTGCCTACGGTACGCGCAGCGTGCCGCGCGTCGACAAGATCGTCGGCCCGGGCAACGCCTACGTCGCGGAGGCCAAGCGCCAGGTCTTCGGCCAAGTGGGCATCGACATGATCGCGGGGCCGTCCGAGATCCTCGTGATCTGCGACGGCAGCACCGATCCCGACTGGATCGCCATGGACCTGTTCTCGCAGGCGGAACACGATGAAATGGCGCAAGCCATCTTGATTTCTCCTTCGCTTTCCTATCTTGAACGAGTGGAGAAAGCGGCAGGAAAGCTTCTTCCGGATATGCCGCGCAACAAGGTCATCCGCGCTTCGCTTGCAGCGCGCGGAGCGCTGATCCACGTGCGCAGCCTCGCCGAAGCCTGCGAGATCGCCAACCGCGTCGCGCCGGAGCATCTCGAGCTGTCGGTCGCGCGGCCGCAAGCGCTGCTGCGCCGGTTGCACCACGCCGGCGCGATCTTCCTCGGCCACTGGAGCTCGGAGGCGATCGGCGACTACTGCGCCGGGCCGAACCACATCCTGCCCACCGCGGGCACGGCGCGCTTTTCCTCGCCGCTCGGGGTCTACGACTTCCAGAAGCGCTCCAGCGTCATCCGCGTCTCGCGCGCGGGGGCGCGCAGGCTCGGGCGCCTCGCCTCGGTGCTCGCGCGCGGCGAAGGGCTGTACGCGCACGCGGTCGCGGCAGAAATGCGCGCGGAGCTGCGGCGATGAGCAGGGCGGCGAAGGTGATCCGGCCCGAGCTGCAGGCGATGCACGCCTACCCGGTCGCCGACGCCACCGGGCTGGTGAAGCTCGACCTCATGGAGAGTCCCTACGGCCTGCCGCCGGAGCTCGCCGCGGAGATCGGCCGCATCGTCGCCGGCCTGTCGCTCAATCGCTATCCGGTGCCCACGGCGCAGCGCTTGCGCGCGCTCATCCGCGAGGTGATGCAGGTTCCGGCCGGCTGCGACGTGCTGCTCGGCAACGGCTCGGACGAATGCATCCAGTACGTCACCGCCACGATCGCGCGCGAGGGCGCGGTGGTGATGGCGCCCGTGCCCTCGTTCGCCATGTTCTCGATGCACGCGTTCTTCTTCCGCGTGCGCTTCTGCGGCGTGCCGCTGCGCGACGATTTCAGCCTCGATAGCAGGGCCTTTCTCGACGCCATGGCGAGGGAGCAGCCGTCGCTGGTCTGGATCGCCTACCCGAACAACCCGACCGGCAACGCCTTTGCGCAGGCCGACATCGAGCGCATCGTGCGCGCCGCGCCGGGCCTGGTGGTGATCGACGAGGCCTACCAGCCTTTTGCCGGCGCCACCTTCATGCCGCGCCTGGCGCAGTTCGAGAACATGGTCGTGATGCGAACCGTCTCCAAGATCGGCATGGCGGGGCTGCGCCTGGGCTATGTCTGCGGGCGCCCCGAATGGATCGAGGCGTTCAACAAGGCGCGCTCGCCGTTCAACATCAATGTCGTGACCGAGGCGGTCGCGATCAAGCTGCTGGAGAACAAATCGGTGCTCGATGCGCAGGCGGCCAGGGTGCTCGCGGAACGCGAGCGCATGCGGCCCGAGCTCGAGCGCCTGCCGGGCCTCACCGTGTATCCGTCGGTGGCGAATTTCTTCCTCGTGCGCGTCGCCGGGCCGCAAGGCGCCGGCACGCGGGTGTTCGAGAGCCTGAAGTCGCAGGGCGTGCTGGTGAAGGATTTTTCCGCCGGCCACCCGCAGCTGCAGGAGTGCCTGCGGCTGACCGTCGGCACGCCGGAAGAAAACCGTATACTGCTCAACGCGATGCGAGAGGCACTGCAATGAGAACGGCCGAAGTGGCGCGCAACACCAAGGAGACGCAGATCCGCGTGCGCCTGAACCTGGACGGCGCCGGCGCGGCGAAGCTCGCCACCGGGCTGCCGTTCCTCGAGCACATGCTCGAGCAGGTCGCGCGCCACGCCATGCTCGACCTGGAGGTGGACGCCAAGGGCGACCTGCACATCGACGCGCACCACACGGTGGAGGATATCGGCATCACGCTCGGCCAGGCGGTCGCCAGGGCGCTCGGCGACAAGGCGGGGATCCGGCGCTTCGGCCACGCCTACGTGCCGCTCGACGAGGCGCTGTCGCGCGTGGTGCTGGATTTCTCCGGCCGCCCCGGCCTGACTTACAACGTCAAGTTCACGCGCGCGCTGATCGGCGAGTTCGACGCCGACCTGGTGCACGAGTTCTTCCAGGGCTTCGCCAACCACGCCCAGGCGACGCTGCACATCGACAACCTGCGCGGCGACAACGCGCACCACCAGTGCGAGACCATGTTCAAGGCGTTCGCGCGCGCGCTGCGCATGGCCGCCGAGCCCGACCCGCGCTCGTCGGGCTCGGTGCCGTCGACTAAAGGTACGCTCTAATTGAAGATCGCAGTCGTTGACTACGGAATGGGAAATATTCGCTCCGTGTCGAAGGCGTTGGAGCGCGTTGCGCCGCAGGCCGAGGTGCTGGTGACCGCCGATGCGCGCGCGATCCGCGCCGCGGCGCGCGTCGTGGTGCCCGGGCAGGGGGCGATGCCCGACTGCATGCGCCAGCTCGCAGCGAGCGGCGCGCGCGATGCGGTCATCGAGGCCGCCGGCAGCAAGCCCTTCCTCGGCATCTGCATCGGCCTGCAGATGCTGTTCGAGCGTGGCGAGGAGGGCGATACGCCGGGACTCGGCCTGCTGCCGGGGCGCGTGCCGCGCCTCTCGGTCGGCGGCCTCAAGATCCCGCACATGGGCTGGAACGAGGTATGCCAGCAGCGCGCGCACGCCCTGTGGGCGGGCATTGCCGACCGCAGCCGCTTCTATTTCGTGCACAGCTACTACCCGCAGCCCGCGCAGGACACGCTGACCGCGGCCACCTGCGTCTACGGCGTCACCTTTACCTGTGCGGTGGCGCGGGATAACATCTTTGCCGTGCAGTTCCATCCGGAAAAAAGCCAGTCCTCCGGCTTGCAGTTGCTCTCCAACTTCGTCCAATGGCGGCCGTAGCTCCGAGGTAAACGCTCCCAGGCTCCTGGCAGCATTGCTGTGCTGATCATCCCCGCGATTGACCTCAAGGACGGCCACTGCGTGCGCCTGCAGCAGGGGCGCATGGACTCGGCGACGGTGTTTTCCGAGGACCCGGTGGCGATGGCGCGGCACTGGTCGGCCGAGGGCGCGCGGCGCCTGCACGTGGTCGACCTGAACGGCGCAGTCGCCGGCCGACCCAGGAACGAAAAGGTGATCCGCGACATGATCAAGGCGGTCGGCGAGCAGACGCCGATCGAGCTGGGCGGCGGCATCCGCGACCTGGACACGATCGAGAGCTACCTCGATGCGGGCGTCAGCTATGTCGTCATCGGCACCGCGGCGGTCAAGAATCCCGGCTTCCTGCACGACGCCTGCTACGCGTTTCCCGGGCACATCATCGTCGGGCTGGACGCCAAGGAGGGCAAGGTCGCGGTCGAGGGCTGGTCGAAGATGACCGGCCACGACGTGGTCGACCTGGCGAAGAAATTCGAGGGCTACGGGCTCGAGGCGCTCGTCTACACCGATATCGGGCGCGACGGCATGATGACGGGCGTCAACATCGACGCCACGCTCAGGCTCGCACAGGCGATCAGGATCCCGATCATCGCCAGCGGCGGCCTCAACAGCATCCAGGACGTGCAGACGCTGTGCGCCAGGCTGGTGCCCGAGGGCGTGGTCGGCGCCATCACCGGGCGGGCGCTGTACGAAGGGGCGCTCGATTTCAGGAAGGCGCAGGCCGCCGCCGACAAGGCGATCGCGAAGGAATAGCCTTGGGCCTCGCCAAGCGCATCATTCCATGCCTCGATGTCACCGCGGGGCGGGTCGTGAAAGGCGTCAATTTCGTCCAGCTGCGCGACGCCGGCGACCCGGTCGAGATCGCGGCGCGCTACGATGCCGAAGGGGCAGATGAGCTCGCCTTCCTCGACATCACCGCCAGCTCGGACGCGCGCGATATTCTGCTGCATGTCATCGAGGCGGTGGCGGCGCAGGTCTTCATCCCGCTCACCGTCGGCGGCGGCGTGCGCAGGGTCGCGGATGTGCGCCGGCTGCTCAACGCCGGCGCCGACAAGGTCTCGATCAATACCGCGGCGGTGCAGAATCCGGACCTGGTGCGCGAGGCCTCCGGCATCGTAGGCTGCCAGTGCATCGTGGTCGCGATCGACGCCAAGAAGAAGGGCGGGGGCTGGGAGGTGTACACGCACGGCGGCCGCAATCCGACCGGGCTCGACGCCGTCGGCTGGGCGCGGCGCATGACCGAGGCGGGAGCGGGCGAGATCCTGCTCACCAGCATGGATCGCGACGGCACGCGCGACGGCTTCGATCTTGCGCTCACGCGCGCGGTCGCGGAGGCGGTCAGCGTGCCGGTGATCGCCTCGGGCGGGGTGGGCACGCCCGAGCACTTGGCGCAGGGCGTGCTGGAGGGCCGGGCCGACGCGGTGCTCGCCGCCAGCGTGTTCCATTTCGGCGATTTCACGGTGCGCGAGGCGAAGGAGCATCTGCGCTCGCGCGGCATCGAGGTGAGATTATGAGCCGCAAGGCGAACGTCTCGGCAGACTGGCTGGATGACGTGCCGTGGAACGAGAATGGTCTGATTGCCGCTGTCGCCCAGGAGTTTTCCACCAAGCGCGTCTTGACGGTCGCCTGGATGAACCGTCAGGCACTGGAAGAGACTGCAAGCACGCAGCAGGCGGTCTACTGGTCGCGCTCGCGCAAGCGCCTGTGGCGCAAAGGCGAGCAGTCCGGCCATGTGCAGAAGGTGCGCGAGGTGCGCATTGACTGCGACTCGGATGCAATACTCTTGCTGGTGGAGCAGGTGGGCGGCATCGCCTGCCACACCGGGCGCGAGAGCTGTTTTTTCCGCAAACTCGAGAAGGGGAGATGGGTGAGCACGGATCCGGTGCTGAAGGATCCCGCGCTCATCTACGGCAAAAAATGAAACGAGGCCTTTACGAGACGCTGGAGCGGATCGCCGCGGTGATCGACAGCCGCAAGGGCGGCGACGCCGGCAAGTCCTACGTCGCGCAGCTGCTCGCGGCCGACGAGGACGCGGTGCTGAAGAAGATCGGCGAGGAAGCGACCGAGACGGTGCTCGCCGCGAAGGGCGGCGAGCGGCTGCACCTGGTGCGCGAGATCGCCGACCTCTGGTTCCACAGCATGATCCTGCTCGCGCGCCACGGCCTGGGCCCCGGCGACGTGCTGGCCGAGCTGCACCGGCGCGAAGGCATCGCGGGCCTGGACGAGAAGGCTGCGAGGAAGAAGCGATGAGCGACCCGCGCCAGCCGGCCGAATGCATCTTCTGCAGGATCGCGAGGGGCGAAGTGCCCGCGCGCAAGGTCTACGAGGACGAGGACGTGTTCGCGTTCCACGACGTGCGGCCGCAGGCGCCGGTGCATTTCCTCGTCGTTCCGCGCGAGCACGTGCCGACGCTGTACGAGGCCGGCATGGCGCAGCACCGCGCGCTGGGCAAGATGCTGGCGCTCGCGGGCGAGCTCGCGCGCAAGGAGGGGGCGAGCGAGGGCTTCCGCATCATCATCAATACCGGGCGGGTGGGACATCAGGAGGTGTATCATGTCCATATGCATGTTCTCGGGGGCCCGGAGCCGCTCGGCCCGATGCTCCTGAGGAGAAAATCGGAGGACAGGAAGTAGGAGGTACACATGGGCGGATTGAGCTGGATTCACTGGGTGATACTGCTGCTGGTCGTGGTGCTGATCTTCGGCACCAAGAAGCTGCGCAACATCGGCGCCGATCTCGGCGGCGCGGTGCGCGGCTTCAAGGACGGCATGCGCGAAGGCGGCGACAAGCCGGGCGATCCCGCGACCGCGCCACAGGTCTCGGCGAAGACCGTCGAAGGCGAGGTCAAGGGCAAGACCGAGACCAAGGCCTGAGCGCCGGGCCGGTCCGGCCAGTGCCTCGGGCGCCCGCCGGGCGCCCTTTTCATCTCTAGCGACCCCCCGTGTTCGACATCGGATTCTCCGAGCTGGTGATCATCAGCCTGATCGCGCTCATCGTGATCGGCCCCAATCGCCTGCCGCGCGTCGCGCGCACGCTCGGCCATCTCGCCGGCCGCCTGCAGCGCTACGTCGCCGACGTCAAGGCGGACATCAACCGCGAGGTCGAGCTCGATGAGCTGCGCAAGATGCGCGAGGACGTGCAGCAGGCGGCGACCAGCTTCGAGAGCTCGGTGCAGGGCGAGCTGAACCGGACCGAGAGCGAGCTGAACGCGGCCGCGGGCGCAGCTGCCGCCGAAGCCGCGCAGGAAGCCCCCAAGGCAGCGCCGAAAGCGGACGCCGTCACCGGGAAGGCCGGCTGAGCGTGCAGCAGGACACCTTCATCTCCCACCTGGTCGAGCTGCGCGAGCGGCTGCTGCGCGTGATGCTCGCCGTGTTCGTGATGCTGGCCGCGCTGCTCATCTGGCCCGGCGCCGGGGCGGTCTACGATCTGCTCGCGCTGCCGCTCATCCAGACCTTGCCCGAGGGCTCGAAGATGATCGCCACCGGCGTCATCACGCCGTTCGTGATCCCGCTCAAGGTCACGGCGCTCGCGGCTTTCCTGCTCGCGCTGCCCTACGTCCTGTACGAGCTTTGGGCGTTCGTCGCCCCCGGCCTGTACGAGCACGAGAAGCGCCTCGCCCTGCCGATCGTGGTCGGCAGCACGCTGCTCTTTTTCCTGGGCGTCGCGTTCTGCTATTTCCTCGTTTTCGGCAGGGTTTTCTCGTTCATCCTGGAGTGGGCGCCGAAATCGATCACCGTTGCGCCCGACATCGAGAACTACCTCAATTTCGTGATCACCATGTTCATCTCGTTCGGGCTCGCCTTCGAGATCCCCATTGCGGTCATCCTGCTGGTGCGCTCGGGGATCATCAGCGTCGAGAAGCTCGCCGAGGCGCGCTCCTACGTGATCCTGGGCAGCGCATTCGTCGCCGCCATCGTCACGCCGCCGGACGCGGTTTCCATGCTTGCCCTCTTCATCCCGATGTGCATCCTGTTCGAGGTCGGGTTGTTCGTGGCGCGCTTCACCGGCGCGCGGCAGAAGGAGGTAGAATCGCGCCCCTCATCCATTGATCCGACCGGGAAAGTCCCATGAAACGCAAATACGGCGCCGCGCTGGCGCGCGAATCGATCGCCGAGCAGCGCATGCGCGAGGCGGCCAGGGCCGCGGGCGACAACAGCTTCAACTTCGGCTCCAAGCTGCGCAAGGGCGCGGTCTCGCGCGGCAAGCGCCGCGGCCGCGCTGACAAGGTCGGTCTCTAGCCTCGAGCGCCGTTCAGGAAGCGCTCGACCAGCGCGAACTGCTCGGGCACGTTGAGCGCGGGCGCGTGCCCGCAGCCGGGGATGGTCACCACCACCGCGCGCGGCCCGCGCGAGCGCATCGCCTCGGCGACCTCGGGCAGCAGCAGGTCGGAGGACTCGCCGCGCAGGCACAGCGTCGGCACCCCGATCGCGTCCCACGCCTCCCACTGGTCGTAGTCGTGCGGGTGGTGCGTGAACTGCAGCACCATGTTCGGATCGTAGTGCGGCGTCACCTTGCCCTCGCTCGTGCGCCGCGTGGAGGTCTCGGTGAGCCTGCGCCACTGCTCGTCCGAGAGCCAGCCGAACGGCTTGTAGACGGTGCGGAAGTACTGCTCGAGCTCGCCCACGCGGTCGAACTGCGCCGGGCTGCCGGCGTAGGTGCGGATGCGCTCGACCGCGGCCGCGCCGAGCTTGGGGCCGATGTCGTTCAGCACCAGGCGCCGGATACGGCCCTTCAGGGCGCCGGCGGCGAGGCGGATGCCGAGCGCGCCGCCCATCGAGGTGCCGAGCCAATGCGTCTCGCCGATGCCGAGCTGGTCCACCAGCGCGACCGCGAGCCGCCCGTAGAACTCCAGGCAATACTCGTTTTCCGGCGCCGGGCTCCACTCCGAGAGCCCGCGGCCGATGGTGTCGGGGCAGATGACGCGGTATCTCGGCGCGAGGTGGGCCGCGATCTCGTCCATGTCGCGGCCGGTGCGCGCCAGGCCGTGCCAGGCGATGACGACCTCGGGCCTGCCCGCGCCCCACTCGGTGTAGTGGATCTCGCGGCCTTCGCAGACGCGGTAGTTGGAGGTGAAGCTCACAGGCCCCTCGCGCGCAGGCGCCCGACGATGCCGCTCGGGAAGTAGTAGACGCAGACGATGAACAGCAGCCCGAGCCACAGCAGCCAGCGGTCCGGGTGCAGCAGGTCGGGCAGCAGCGGCAGGCCCTTGGCGGCGCCGGAGGCGAGCTTCATCAGGTCCTGCAGGTAGTTCTGGGCGACGACGAACAGCGTCGCGCCCACCGCCGAGCCGTACAGGGTGCCCATGCCGCCGATCACCACCATCAGCAGGATGTCGATCATGATGTCGAACGACAGCGTCGTGTCCGGCCCCGTATAGCGCAGCCAGATCGCGTACAGGATTCCCGCCACGGTGGCGCCGAGCGCGGCGAGGCAGTTGGCGACGGTGCGGTAGGTCACGACGCGATAGCCGAGCGCTTCGGACCTGAACTCGTTCTCGCGGATCGAGAGCAGCACCCGGCCGAACGGGGAGTTCACGACGCGCAGCAGCAGCAGGAAAAGCGCGAGCGCAACGGCGAAGACGAGGTAGTAGGCAGCGAGCCGCGATTGCAGCGGCTCGGGCAGACGGAAAGTGATGCCGTCCTCGCCGCCGGTGAGCGGGGAGAGCTGCGAGGCGAGGATCTGGAAGAATGACGCCACCGCGAGCGTGATCATGGCAAAGAAGATTGCGCGCACGCGCAAGGACAGCAGCCCGATCGCCAGTGCGATCGCCAGCGACAGCGTGAGCGCGGCGGCGGCGCCGATCGCGAGCGCGCCCCAGCCCGCGCCCATCTTGACCATGGCGATACCGACGCCGTAGCCGCCGATACCGAAGAACATGGTGTGGGCGAAGGACACGATGCCCGTGTAGCCGAGCAGCAGGTCGTAGCTCGCCACCAGCAGCACGAAGACCGCCACCTTGGCGGCGACATTGAGCGAGCGCGTGCCCGGGAAAATGAAGGGCGCGAACGCCAGCCCGATCAGGATCGCGAGCAGCACTGCCGTCAGCACGCGGCTGCGGGGAAAGTCTCCGGAGAGCATCCTGGCGAGCATCGCTCTAGGCCTTGCCGATGGGATACAGGCCGCGCGGGCGCCACAGGAGCACCAGCACCATGAGCAGGATGTTCGAGCCGAGCGAGAGCTTGGGGGCGAGGTAGCCGGTGTAGTTGGCGAGCAGGCCCACCAGCATGGCGCCCACGAAGCAGCCGCCGACCGAGCCCAGACCGCCGATGATGACCACGATGAAGATCACCACCAGCACCTGCATGCCCATCTGCGCGGTGACCTGCTCCTGGTACATTGCCCACATCGCGCCGCCGAGCCCCGCCAGCCCCGAGCCGGCGACGAACACGCCGACGAACAGGCGCTTGATGCGGTAGCCGAGCGACTCGACCATCTCCGGGTTCTCGACGCCGGCGCGCACCAGCAGGCCGATGCGAGTGCGGTTGAGCAGCAGCCACATGGCGGCGAACAACGCGAGGCCCACGATGACCGCGAGCACGCGATAGCGCTCGATCGCGGCTTCGCCGACGATGAACGCACCGGTAATGGCCCCGGGGCGCGGCAGCGGGATGATGTCCGGACCCCACACCACGTGGATCAGCTGCTCGAAAACGATCAGCCCGCCCATGGTGATGAGAATCTGCTTGAGGTGATCGCCGTACACCGGGCGGATCAGGACGCGCTCGAAGAACCAGCCGAGCAGGCCCGCCAGCGCAATCGCGGCGAGCACCGCCGGGACCATCGCCGAGAGGTCGGAAGCAAGGCTCGGCTGCTCCAGGCGGCCGGCCATGCGCGTCAGCACCGAGGCCGCGCCGTAGGCGCCGACCGAGATGAAGATTCCGTGCGCGAAGTTGAGCACGTCCATGAGGCCGAACACGAGCGTGAGGCCCGAGGCCATCATGAAGATCATCATGCCCATGGCGAGTCCGGCGACGGTCAGCGTCACCCAGGTCGGCGGGCTCCCCACCAGCGGCAGCGCCGCGAGCGCGAGCACCGGGACGAGCGCGAGCGGTATCCAGTCGAGGCGCGCTCCCGGCAACGCGGCCCCGGGGTCTTTCGCGCCCGCGGATGCGGCGGCGCTCACTGGTGCGCCTCCAGCGACAGGCCGAGCAGCTTGGTCTGCAAGGCGCTGTCCGCGGCGAGCGCGTCCATGCGCCCGGTGTGCACGATGCGGCCGGAATCCATCACCGCGACGGTGTCGCCGAGCGCTTTCGCGAAGTTGAAATTCTGCTCGACCACCAGCACGGTGGTGTCGGTGCGCTTGAGCTCGCGGAAGGCCTCGACCATGTTGGCGATGATCGACGGCGCGAGTCCCTTGGTCGGCTCGTCCACCAGCAGCAGCCTTCTCGGCTCGACGATGGCGCGCGCGATCGCCAGCATCTGCTTCTGCCCGCCCGAGAGGTTGCCGGCGAGCGCGTTCCAGAATGTCTTCATCGCCGGGAACAGGCCGAAGATCCATTCCAGTCGACCGGCATCGGGCTCGCCCGAGCGCGCCGCGAGCCGCAGGTTCTCGCTCACCGTCAGTCCCGCAAAGATGCCCATGTTCTCGGGCACATAGGCGACGCCGAGCTGCGCCACGTCGGGCGTCGCCGCGCGCGAGATTTCGCGCCCGTCCATGCGGATGCTGCCCGCGGAGGCGCGCCACAAGCCCATGATGGTGCGCAGGCACGTGGTCTTGCCGGCGCCGTTCCTGCCGAGCAGCATGGTGAGCGCGCCGCGCGGCACCTCGAAGTCCACGCCTTGCAGGATGTGGTACTGCGCGATGTGCGTGTTGACGCCAGCGAGCGAAAGCATCGGCTCAGGCATTCGCAGGTATCCCGAGATAGGCTTCCTGGACGATTGGCGAGGCGATCACCTCGGCCGGCCCGCCGTCGGCGACGAGCTCCCCCTGGTGCAGCACGATGATGCGGTCGGCGAGCGACCGGACAACGTCCATCTTGTGCTCGACCAGCAGCACCGTCTTGTCGCCCTGCGCCTTGATGTGCTCGATCAGCTCGAGGATCACCGGCACCTCGTCCACGCTCATGCCGGCCGTCGGCTCGTCGAACATGAATACCTGGGGCTCGAGCGCGAGCAGGATCGCCACTTCGAGCTTCCTCTGGTCGCCGTGCGGCAGCGCCGAGGCGATGACAGCGCGCCGCTCCGCCATTCCGACGCGGTGCAGCGTGTGCTCGGCTTTCTCGATCAGCTCGGCGTGCTTGCCCCACATCGACCACAGGTCGCGCCCGAGCCCGGCGCGCGATTG
>JACOVA010000111.1 GCA_016177575.1 Betaproteobacteria bacterium | reverse complement strand
TGGCGGGGCTCGCGCTCGTCGAGGCGAGCCGCGCGGCGCTCATCGTTCCCACCAATCCCGCTTTCACCGCGCTGTTTGCCGCCGTGTTCCTGAAAGAGCGCCTCGGGCCGGTGCGCGCGCTCGGCGTCGGGCTCTCGGTGGTAGTCGGTGCTGATCCTGGGCGAGGCCTTTCCGCCGGCGCTGCTGGTCGGCGCGGGGCTGGTGGTCGCGGGCCTGTACCTCACCAACAAGCCGCGCTAGCGCCTAGAGGCGCGCGGCGAGCTCGGCGCCCTCGAGCATGGCGCGCTTGGCGTCGAGCTCGCCCGCCTGCTTCGCTCCGCCGATCAGATGGGCATTTCTTTCTACCGTGGGTCTGAGGGGTTCCTGACCCGCGCAGATGACGACGGTATCGGCCGCGATCACGCTCTCCTTGCCGTCCAGCGCGATGTGCAGGCCGGCATCGTCGATGCCCCGGTACTCGACGCCGCCGATCATGCGCACGCCGTTGCGCGCGAGCTCGGCGCGGTGCACCCAGCCGGTGGTGCGCCCGAGCGTGCTGCCGAAGGGTGTGGACGAGCGCTTGAGCATCGTGATCCTGATCTTGCCATTGGGATTTTCTTTTTTCGTTTGTAATCCTCCGGGGACGGTCAGGTCGCGGGTAATGCTCCAATGCTTGTCGAATTCCGCAGAATCCAGTGTCGAACGGCTCCCCCGTTCAAGCAGAAACAGCGCCACGTCGAAGCCGATGCCGCCCGCGCCGATGATGGCGACGCGCTCGCCCGGCTGCACGCGGCCGGTGAGCACGTCGACGTAACCGGCGACGCTCGGGTGGTCGATGCCGGGAATCGCGGGCTTGCGCGGATCGATGCCGGTGGCGAGCACCACTTCATCGAAGCTCTTCAGGTCGTTTTCCGACGGGAAATTCGAGAGCAAAACCCGCACTCCGGCGCGGCGCAGCCGCTCGGCGTAATAGGCCACCGACTCGGCGAATTCCTGCTTGCCGGGGATCCGCTTCGCCAGGTTGAACTGCCCGCCGAGCGCGCCGGACTTCTCGTACAGCGTCACGGCATGCCCGCGCTCGGCCGCGACCGCGGCGCAGGACAGGCCGGCCGGGCCGCCCCCGACGACGGCAACTGTCTTTTTTGTTTTGACCTTTGAATAGATCAGAAGATTTTCTCGACCGGCCCTTGGATTCACCACACAGCTGGCCGGCTGGCCGATGAAGTAGTGGTCGAGGCAGGCCTGGTTGCAGGCGATGCAGATGTTGATGCCGGCGCGGTCGCCGGCGCGCGCCTTGTTCGCGAACTCGGCATCCGAGAGCATGGCGCGCGCGAGCGACACCATGTCCGCGTCGCCGCGCGCGAGGATCTCCTCCGCGCTTTCGGGCGCGTTGATGCGGTTGGAGGCGATCACGGGGATCTTCACCGCCTGCTTCAGCCGCCGCGCCGCCCAGGCGAAGCCCGCACGCGGCACCGCCTGCGCGATCGTGGGAATGCGCGCCTCGTGCCAGCCGATGCCGGTGTTGAGCAGCGTCGCGCCGGCGCGCTCGATCGCCTGCGCCACCTCGACCGTTTCGGCCCCGGTCAGGCCGCCTTCGACCAGATCGAGCGCCGAAATGCGGTAGACGATGATGAATTGCGCGCCCGTGGCGATGCGCGTCTGGCGCACGATCTCGCAGGCGAAGCGCATGCGACCCTCGAGGTTCCCGCCCCATTCGTCCTGGCGCTGGTTGGTGCGCAGCGCAAGGAACTGCGTGATCAGGTAGCCCTCCGAGCCCATCACCTCGACGCCGTCGTAGCCCGCGCTCTGCGCGAGCACCGCGGTGCGCACGAAGTCGCCGATCGTGCGCTCGATCTCGGGGGCGCTCAGCTCGCGCGGCGTAGCGGGATTGATTCCGGACTTGACCGGGGAGGGCGCGACGATGCGCTTGTGGAAGCCGTAGCGCCCGGAATGCAGCACCTGCAGCACGATGCGCCCGCCCGCGTCGTGCACCGCCTGCGGGATCACCCGGTGGCGCGCGGCGTCCTCCCGCGTGCTCATCTGCGCGCGATGCGGGCTCAGCTCGCCGGCATCGTTCGGCGAAAAGCCGCCGGTCGCGATGAGCGCGGCGCCGCCCTTCGCGCGCTCGGCGTAGAACGCGGCCAGGCGCTGCATGCCGTCGGGCCGCGCTTCGAGCCCGGTGTGCATCGAGCCCATCAGGATGCGGTTCGCAAGGGTGACGCCGGGCAGCGGGAGCGGGCGGAACAAGCGGGGATAGAGCATTTTTTATTCTAGCTTCGGGTCACCATCAGGGTCCCGGCAAGAATCAAGACACCCCCTCCGAGGGCGGCGGCGGGGAGCGCTTCCCCGAGGAACAGCCAGCCCCACAGCACGCCGAACAGCGGGATCAGGTAGGTGACGGTGAGCGCGCGCATCGCGCCGACGTCGGCGATGAGGCGGAAATAGAGCGGGAAGGCGACCGCGCTCGCGAGCAGCGCCAGCGCCAGCAGATTGGCGATCGCAAGCGGCGTGGGCGCGGCCTGCAGCGGCACGAACGGCAGCAGCGGCAGCAGCACGAGCGCCGCGGCGAGCTGGTTGCCGGCCGCCATGCCGCGCGGCGTTGCGCCGCCGGCGAAGCGCTTCACCAGGACTCCGACCGCGCCGTAGGCGCAGCAGGCGCCGAGCGCGGCGCCGACCGCCCAGCCGAACAGGGGGCCCTGCGCCGGCCCCGAGGGCGCGGCGACGAGCGCCACGCCGCCGAGGCCGAGCACGAGCCCGGCAAGCCTGCGCACGCTGAGCCGCTCGTCGCCGCAGGATGCGCTCCAGGCAAGGCCGAACATCGGCGCGGTGGCGTTGAGGATCGCGAGCAGCGACGCCGGCGCGTGCATGGCGGCGAAGGAGTAGAGGGTAAAGGGCAGCGCGATGCCGAGCGCGCCGAGCAGCAGGTAGCAGCGCGCGTGGCGCCGCAGGCCCGGATCGAAGCCCGAGAGCCGCAGCCAGGCGAGCAGCGCCAGCCCGCCGAGCAGCACGCGCAGCTCGGCGGTCCAGGCGGGGCCGAACACCGGCGCGGCGACGCGCATGAACGGGAACGCGCCGCCCCAGATCGCGGCGAGCAACACCAGGCGGGCGTAGTCGGCGGCCGTCATCAGCGCATGATCTACGGTAAAGTCCTGCCCGACTGGCCATTTTCGGACTTGGCGCCGCCAGGTCCGAAAATGGCCAGCAAGCGCGCGCGGGCAGGTTCATACTGCGGCGCATGACGCTCGACCCGCAAACCTGCTACCGCGCGCTGCGCGCGCACGACGCGCGCTTCGACGGCCGCTTCTTCGTCGCCGTGCGCTCGACGCGCATCTATTGCCGGCCGGTGTGCACCGTAAGGCCGCCGAAGCGCGAAAACTGCCGCTTCTATCCGAGCGCGGCGGCGGCGGAGTCGGCCGGCTACCGGCCCTGCCTGCGCTGCCGGCCGGAGCTCGCGCCGGGCAACGCCAGCGTGGACGCGACGACGCGCCTCGCGCAGGCCGCCGCGAGCCTGATCGAGGACGCCGCGCTCGAGGAGGACAGCCTCGAAGCGATCGCCGCGCGCCTGGGGATCACGGACCGGCACCTGCGGCGCGCGTTCGGCGCCGAGTACGGAGTCGCGCCGGTCGAGTTCGCGCAGACGCAGCGCCTGCTGCTCGCCAAGCGGCTGCTCACCGACACCGCGCTGCCGGTGACCGAGGTCGCGTTCGCGAGCGGCTTTGGCAGCGTGCGGCGCTTCAACGCGCTGTTCAGGCAACGCTACCGCATGCAACCGACGCGGCTGCGGCGGCAGGCGGCGGCGCCGCACGCCGGCGACACGCTCAATTTCGAGCTGAGCTTCCGCCCGCCGTACGACTGGGCCGCGGTGAGCGGGTTTCTCGCCGCGCGCGCGGTCGCCGGCGTGGAGGCGGTCGAGGACGACCGCTACCTGCGCACGGTGCGCGTCGCGGTGGAGCGCAGCGAGCAGCGCGGCTGGATCGCGATCGGCATGTCGCGCAAAAAGCCGGCGCTGCGCGTCACCGTGTCCGCATCGCTCGCCAAGGCGCTGCCGCCGGTGCTCTCGCGCGTCAAGGCGCTGATGGATCTCGCCTGCAACCCGGCCGAGGTCGCGCAGGCGCTCGGCGCGCTCGCCGGCGCCCATCGCGGCATGCGCGTTCCGGGCGCGTTCGACGGCTTCGAGGTGGCGCTGCGGGCGATCCTCGGCCAGCAGGTGAGCGTCGCCGCGGCGCGCACGCTGGCAGGCCGATTCGCGGCGGAGTTCGGCGAACGCATCGAGACGCCTTTTGCGTCCTTGCAGGTTCTGTTTCCGAAAGCAGATCAGATCGCGAAGGCACAACCGGGGCGCATCGCGCGGCTCGGCATGCCGGCAGCACGCGCGCGCAGCGTGACGGCGCTCGCGCGCGCGGTGGCCGGCGGTGAGATCGACCTGATGCCGAACGCGGACATCGAGGCGACGCTCGAGCGTCTGCGCGCGCTGCCCGGGGTCGGCGAATGGACCGCGCAATACATCGCCATGCGCTCGCTCGCCTGGCCGGACGCGTTTGTGCACACCGACCTGGGTGTGCTGAAGGCGCTCGGCGAAACCGACCCGCGCCGCGCGCTCGCCGCCGCCGAGGCGTGGCGGCCCTGGCGCGCCTATGCGGTCATGCATCTGTGGCAATCTCTCGCAAAGGAATGAACATGCGCTACTACGACCGTTTCGAAAGCCCCTTCGGCGGCATGCTGCTCGCCGCGAGCGATCGCGGCCTGAGCGGAGTCTACTTCGACCGCCAGAAGCACCACCCCAGGCGCGGCAGCGAGTGGCAGCACGCGCCGGACAACCCGCACCTGCAGCGGGCCAGGCGCCAGCTCGCCGAGTACTTCGCTGGCAAGCGCAAGCAGTTCGACCTCGTCCTGGATCCGGGCGGCACCGACTTCCAGAAGGCGGTCTGGAAGGCGATCGCGGGCGTGCCCTACGGCGAGACCATCAGCTACGGCGAGCTCGCGCGCCGCGCCGGCTTTGCCGAGGGCGCGCGCGCCGCGGGCGCCGCCACCGGACGCAACCCGATCGGCATCGTCGTTCCCTGCCATCGCATCGTCGGCTCGGACGGCAGCCTTACCGGCTACGCCGGCGGGCTCGAGAGAAAACGGGCCTTGCTTGCGCTGGAATCGGGCGAACGCGATCTGCTCTCAGCCGCCTAACGCGTCGAGATAATTCTCGCGGTCGATGTTGCCGCCCGAGGCGATGACCGCGAAGCGGCTGCCCTTGCGCTTGCGGTCCTTGAGCAGCGCCGCGAGCGGCGCCGCGCCCGCGCCTTCGATCAGGTTGTGGGTGTCGGTGTAGAAATACCTCATCGCCGCCTTCACCTCGTCGTCGGAGACGCGCTCGATGCGGTCCGCGCCGGCGCGGATCGCATCGAGCGCCGCCTTCACCGGCACGCGCACCGCAATGCCGTCGGCGAAGGTGAGCGCCGAAGGAGTTTCTACAAGAGCATTGGACTCGAACGACAAGGCATAGCAGTCCGCGAGCTCGGAGACGACGCCCACCACGCGCGTCTTCAATCCGAGCGCGTCGCGCCAGGCGATCACGCCGCACACGCCCGAGCCGCAGCCGATCGGCACGTAGACCTCGTCGAGATCCCTGACGGCGCCGAACAGCTCGAGCGCGTAGCTCGCGACCCCGCTCACGAGCTCGCTGTGGAACGGCCCGACGTACTCGAGCCCCTGCGCGGCGGCGAGCCGGGCCGAGTGCTCGCGCGCCTCGTCGTAGTCGCGCCCGTGCTCGACCAGCTCGGCGCCCCAGGCGCGCATCGCCGCGTTCTTGTCGCGGCTGTTGCCGAAGGGCACCACCACCACCGTGCGCATGCCGTAGTGGCGGCCGGCGTAGGCGAGCGACTGGCCGTGGTTGCCGCGCGTGGCGCTGATCACGCCTCGTGCTTCGGGTTTCTCACGTCTTATGCGCTCGAGCATGACGATGCCGCCGCGGATCTTGAACGCGCCGGTGGCGGTGTGGTTCTCGTGCTTCACCCAGACCTCGCAGCCGGCGCGCGCGTTGAGCAGCGGCCAGGACAGCTGCGGGGTCGGCGGCACGACCGAGTGAACGAGGCGCGCTGCCTGCTCCAGGTCTTCTCTCGTCAAACCCAGAAGCATGGATTATTTCGGCCGCTTGTCGATCACGCGCTTCGCCTTGCCGATCGAGCGCTCGATGGTGCCAGCCGGGACGATCCTCACGTCCGCGGTCACGCCGATATAGGACTTGATCTGATGCTGCAGTCTTTTCGCCGCCCCCTCGTTTCGAGACTCCACCAGCACCGCGAGATGATCCAGCGGGCCCTCCTTCGTAAGCTCGAGCACATAGTGCGGGCTGAGGTCGGGCTGCTTCAGGATCAGCTCCTCGATCTGCGTAGGGTAGAGGTTGACGCCGCGGATGATCAGCATGTCGTCCGAGCGCCCGGTGATCTTCTCCATGCGGCGCATGCTGCGCGCGCTGGCCGGCAGGAGCCGCGTCAGGTCGCGCGTGCGGTAGCGGATCACCGGCAGCGCCTCCTTGGTGAGCGAGGTCAGGACCAGCTCGCCGCGTTCGCCCTCGGGCAGCACGCGGCCGCTCGCGGGGTCGACCACCTCGGGGTAGAAATGGTCCTCCCAGACGGTGAGCCCGTCCTTGGTCTCCAGGCACTCCTGCGCCACGCCCGGGCCGATCACCTCCGACAGGCCGTACAGGTCGAGCGCCTGCAGCGAGGTGCGCTTCTCGATGCTGGCCCGCATCTCGTTGGTCCAGGGCTCGGCGCCGAAGATGCCGATGCGCAGCGACGCCGCCTTCGGATCGAGGCCCTGGCGCTCCATCTCGTCGGCGATCGCGAGCATGTAGGAGGGCGTCACCATGATGATGTCGGGCCTGAAGTCGCGGATCAGCTGCACCTGGCGCTCGGTCATGCCGCCCGAGAGCGGGATGGTGGCGAGCCCCAGGCGCTCGGCGCCGTAGTGCGCGCCCAGCCCGCCGGTGAAAAGCCCGTAGCCGTAAGCGACGTGCACCTTGTCACCGGGGCGCGCGCCGGCGGCGCGGATCGAGCGCGCCATGACGTGGCTCCAGGTGTCGATGTCCTTCGCCGTGTAGCCGACCACGGTCGGCTTGCCGGTGGTGCCCGAGGAAGCGTGGATGCGCACCACCTTG
Organism: Betaproteobacteria bacterium; assembly: GCA_016177575.1. Taxonomy (GTDB): domain Bacteria; phylum Pseudomonadota; class Gammaproteobacteria; order Burkholderiales; family SG8-39; genus RBG-16-66-20. Next base: position 11,657 of record JACOVA010000111.1, on the reverse strand, counting down.
TCCATCGGCACCGCGAACATGCCGAACGGATAGGTCTGGCGCAGATCGGCCTTGGCGGTGAAGGGAAACCTCGCCAGCTCGGCGAGCGATCTCAGGTCCTTCGGCGCGACGCCCGCGGCGTCGAATTTTTTCCGGTAGTGGGGCACGTTCTCATAGGCGTGGCCGAGCGACCACTTCAGGCGCCTGAGCTGCAGGGCGCGCAGCTGCTTGAGCGGCGCCTTCTCGATCGCCTCGAGCGGAAAAGTCCGTTTCGCCATGGCGGCGAAAGAATAACCCATCGGCAGTAAAATTGAGCGCTCCATGCCAACGCGCCCGAAGCCGCCGAAGGTGTACCAGATCGACGGCCTCACGCCGGTCGTCCATCCGAGCGCCTTCGTGCACGAAAGCGCGGTGCTGATCGGCGACGTGATCGTCGGCGCGGGCGCCTATATCGGCCCGTGCGCGAGCCTGCGCGGCGATTTCGGCCGCATCGTGGTCGAGGCGGGCGCGAGCATCCAGGACAGCTGCACGCTGCACGGCTTCCCCGGCAGGGACACGGTGGTCGGGCCCGAGGCGACGGTCGGCCACGGCGCGATCCTGCACGGCTGCGTGCTCAGGCGCGGCGCGCTGATCGGCATGAACTGCGTGGTGAACGACAACGCCGAGGTCGGCGAGGACGCGGTCGTAGCGGCGCTCGCCTTCGTGCGCGCCGAGACGCGCATCGCGCCGCGCGCGCTCGCCGCCGGCATCCCGGCGCGCGTGCTGCGCAAGCTCTCCGAGGAGGAGCTGCGCTGGAAGCGGGACAATGCCGCGCTCTACCGGCAGCTCGCGGTGAGGAGCGCGACGAGCATGAAACGCGTCAACGCCCTGGAGGAGGTCGAGTCGGTGCGCAAGCGCATCGACATCCCGGGCGCGGTGCCACTTTCCGAACTGAAGGCGAGAAAAGCATGAGCTACGAATGCATCCTCACCGAAGTGAAGGGCCGCGTCGCGCTGATCACCCTGAACCGGCCCAGGCAGATGAACGCGCTCAACCCCAGGCTGATGCAGGAGCTCGGCGCCGCCCTGTACGGCTTCGACGCCGACGACGGCGTCGGCGCGATCGTGATCACCGGCAACGACAAGGCCTTCGCCGCCGGCGCCGACATCGGCGTGATGAAGGACTACGGCTTCATGGACGCCTTCAAGGCCGACTACATCACGCGCGACTGGGAGCACATCCGCAACGTGAGAAAGCCGGTGATCGCGGCGGTCGCGGGCTACGCGCTGGGCGGCGGCTGCGAGCTGGCGATGATGTGCGACATCGTCATCGCCGCCGAGAGCGCCAGGTTCGGCCAGCCGGAGATAAATCTGGGGACTTTCCCCGGTTCGGGCGGCACGCAACGGCTGCCGCGCGCGGTCGGCAAGGCGAAGGCGATGGACCTCTGCCTCACGGCGCGCATGATGGACGCCGCGGAGGCCGAGCGCTCCGGCCTGGTGTCGCGCGTCGTGCCCGCCGCGCGGCTGATGGAGGAGGCGATGACGGTGGCGGAGAAGATCGCCTCCTACTCGCTGCCGGTGGCGATGATGGCCAAGGAGGCGATCAACCGCGCCTACGAGACTACGCTCGCCGAGGGCGTGCGCTTCGAGCGGCGCCTGTTCCACGCCGCCTTCGCGCTCGAGGACCAGAAGGAAGGCATGGCCGCTTTCGTAGAGAAGCGCAAGCCGAGCTTCAAGCATCGTTGAACGTCGCAGCGGTTCTCCTTTGCGCCCACATCCTGTCGATGCTGGGCTTCGCGACCTTTGCCGCGCTGCTGCCCGAGCTGAGCGAGCTCTGGCAGCTCAGCAACGCCGAGGCCGGCCTGATCGGCAGCGCCTTTTTCCTTGGCTACATCGGCACCGTGTCGTACTGGACCGCGCTCACCGACCGCACCGACGGCCGGCGCGTCTATCTGGCCGGCTGCCTGCTCGGCACCGCGGGCGCGGCCGGCTTCGGGCTCGCGGCGCAGGGGCTCGCGGGTGCGATGCTGTTCCAGGTGCTGCTCGGCGCGGGAGTCGCCGGCACCTACATGCCGGGGCTGCGCCTGCTCTCGGATCGCATCTCCGGCCCCTACCAGAGCCGCACCATCGCCTTCTATACGTCGTTTTTCGGCATCGGCATGGCGCTCTCGCTCGCGCTCGCCGGGCTGCTCGCTCCGGCCTGGGGCTGGCGTGCCGCGTTCGTAATCCCCGCGGCCGGGCCGCTGGTCGCGGGATTTCTCGTTTTCTTCCTTCTGGAGAAAATCGAGACCGGGGCTAAAACCGCGACCGCGCCGGCGCAGCTCTTTCCCGTCGCCGCCTGGCGCAAGGTGCTCGCCGATCGCGCCTCGGCCGGATACACGCTCGGCTACCTCGCGCACTGCATCGAGCTGTTCGGCTCGCGCGCCTGGATGGTCGCCTTTCTCGCCTTCGCAGCGGGCCTGCAGCCGCCGGGCGAGGCGTTTCCATGGAACCTCGCCGCGATCGCCGCGGTGGTCAACCTCGCCGCCGTCCCGGCATCGATCCTCGGCAACGAGGTGGCGCTGCGCGTCGGCAGGCGGCCGTGGATCCAGCTCGCCATGCTCGGCTCGGGCGCCTGCGGCATCGCGCTCGCATTCGCCGCGCCGCTGCACTGGGCGCTGGTGCTGGCGCTGCTCGTCTTCTACTCGAACCTGGTGATGGCCGAATCGGCGACGCTGACCGCGGGCCTGGTGGCGGCGGCGCCGGCCGAGCTGCGCGGCGCGGCGCTCGGCCTGTACTCGCTCGCCGGTTTCGCCGGCGGCATGCTCGGGCCGTCGCTGTTCGGCCTCGCGCTCGACCTGGCCGGCGGCAAGGAAAGCGGCGCCGCCTGGGCCTGGGCCTACGGCGCGATCGGCGCCGGCTGCCTCGCCGCGCCGCTCGTGGTGCGCCTGTTCGGGCGGGCAGCGCCGGTGCGCTAGGCTAGAATTGCCTGCAGGAGGAGACGCCATGGACAGAATCTGGCTGAAGAGCTATCCGCCCGGCTGGCCGGCGGAGGTCACCTGGAACCAGCACCGGTCGATCGGCGCGCTGTTCGAGGATAGCTGCCGGCAGTTCGCCGCTCGCCCGGCGTTCCATTGCATGGGCAAGACCATCAGCTTCGGCGACCTCGATCGCATGTCCCGGGATTTCGCCGCCTGGCTGCAGGCGAAGGGCCTGAAAAAGGGCGAGCGCGTCGCGCTCATGATGCCGAACGTGCTGCAGTACCCGGTGGCGCTGTTCGGCACGCTGCGCGCGGGCTACACCGTGGTGAACGTCAATCCCCTCTACACCGCGCGCGAGCTCGAGCACCAGCTCAAGGACTCCGGGGCGGAAGTGATCGTGATCCTGGAGAACTTCGCGCACACGCTGCAGGAGGTGCTCGGCAAGACCCCGGTCAAGCACGTGGTGGTCGCCTCGCTCGGCGACATGCTCGGCGTCAAGGGGCTGATCGTGAATTTCGTCGTGCGCAACGTGAAGAAGATGGTGCCGGGGTTCGAGCTGCCCGGCGCGCAGCGCTGGGGCGAGGTGCTGTCGGATGCCGCGGGCAAGCCGATGACGCCCTTCGAGGTCGGCCACGAGGACATCGCCTTCCTGCAGTACACCGGCGGCACCACGGGCGTGTCCAAGGGCGCGATGCTGCTCCACCGCAACATCCTCGCCAATCTCGAGCAGGCCTCGGGCAATCTCGCCTCGGCGCTCGGCGGCGAAGAGCCGGTGATCATCACCGCGCTGCCGCTCTACCACATCTTCTCGCTCACCGTGAACTGCCTGGCGATGGCGAAGCTGGGCGGGCTGAACATCCTCATCACGAATCCGCGCGACATCCCGGCCTTCGTCAAGGAATTGGGCAAGCACCGCTACAACATAATCACCGGGGTCAACACGCTGTTCAATGCTTTCCTCAACAATCCGGACTTCCACAAGCTCGACTTCTCGCACGTGAAGCTGTGCGTCGGCGGCGGCATGGCGGTGCAGCAGGCGGTCGCGGACAGGTGGAAGCAGGTCACCGGCAAGGTGCTGCTCGAGGGCTATGGCCTGACCGAGACCTCGCCCGTCGCGACGATGAACCCGCACGACCTCAAGGACTACAGCGGCTCGATCGGGCTGCCGGTGCCCTCGACCGATATCGTATTGCGCGACGACGACGACAAGGACGTGCCGCTCGGCCAGCCGGGCGAGATCTGCATCCGCGGCCCGCAGGTGATGCCGGGCTACTGGCAGCGGCCCGACGAGACCGCCAAGGTGATCGGCAAGGACGGCTTCCTGCACACCGGCGACATCGGCATCATGGACGAGAAAGGCTTCGTGCGCATCGTCGACCGCAAGAAGGACATGATCCTGGTCTCGGGCTTCAACGTCTACCCGAACGAGATCGAGCAGGTGGTCGCCCTGCACCCCGGCGTGCTCGAGGTCGCCGCGATCGGCGTGCCCGACGAAAAATCAGGCGAGGTGCCGAAGCTCTTCGTCGTCAGGAAGGACCCGGCGCTCACCGAGGCCGACGTCCTCAAGCACTGCGCCGAGCAGCTGACCGGCTACAAGCGGCCGAAGTACGTCGAGTTCCGCACCGAGCTGCCGAAGACCAACGTCGGCAAGATCCTGCGCCGCGCGCTGCGCGACGAGAAGAAGGCCGCCTAGGCCGCTCAGCCGTAGACGGCGCGCGGCTGCTCGAGCCGCTCGAGCGGGCTTTTCACGCCGCGCCCGCCGCAGCGCTCTTTGCCAGATCGATCCCCATGGTAGTAATCTGCTCCATGACTTCCCCTCTCGAATTCAGATTGAAGAACGGAATCTCAATCTTGGCACTTCGATGCCGAGCGGGCATTGCCCGCATTCGGGCAGGGAAGTCCCTTTCATTCGTTAGGGAGCTTTGATGGTTCGTGGCAGTTGCCTCTGCGGAGGAGTGCGATATGAGATCACCGGTCCTCTCCGTGGTGGGCTCAACTGCCATTGCTCAATGTGCCGAAAGGCACATGGCGCGGCATTTCGCAGTCGCGCGAGCGTCAAGACAAGTGACTTTCGCTGGACGCAAGGCGCAGAACTCGTCACGTTTTATGAGTCTTCGCCCGGTACGCATCGTGGGTTTTGCCGTGTCTGCGGCTCGCCTCTTCTTAGCCGCTTCGATTTCGAGCCGTCCTTTTACGGCCTGCCACTCGGCGCACTGGACGACGACCCGGGCATCAAGCCAAAGAGGCACGTGTTCGTTGCGTACAAGGCCCCGTGGTATGACATTACCGATGAATTACCGCAGTTCCCGGAACTTCCAACAAAGGCTCCTTAACCCCGCGGCGCAGAGCGACGCCAAGCTTCCCCCGAATTAGTTGACACTTCGGGCTGGCGATCCCGAGTTTCACCAGCAAGGCGAAATTCGCGGATGCGGGCGTGTAAGCTTGCCGCTTGCCCGCGCAGTCCAATCTCCTTAAAGGCCTCGGCTGGATCACGGTCTCGATCCTGTGCTGGGTGCCGCTGTTTCCGGTGGCGAAGCGCGTGCTGCCGGTGGTGGACGCGTTCGCCATGGGCACGGTGCGCTATGCGATCGGCATCGTGCTGCTGCTCGCGCTCCTGGCGCTGCTCGAGGGGCGGCAGGCGCTGAGCTACGAGGGGCGCTTCTGGCAGGCGGCGCTCTACGGGTTTGTCGGCATCACCGGCTTCAACGCCTTTGTCTGGTACGGCCTCACGTTCACGCGCCCCGAGCACGCGGCGATCCTCATGGCGACGCAGACGCCGCTGGTCGCGCTCGTCCTCTGGGTGACGCGCGGCCTGCGGCCGGCGGGGTTCACGCTGGCCTGCATCGTCGCCGCGTTCGCGGGCGTGCTACTCGTCGTCAGCAAGGGCGACCCGGCGAGCGTGTTCGCCGGCGGCGTCGAGGGCGCCTCGCTCGCCGGGGATCTGCTCGTTTTCCTCGGCGCGCTTTCCTGGATCGCCTATACGCTCGCCGCGGCGCGCTTCCCGCGCTGGTCGCCGCTGCGCTGGACGGCGCTCACTTGCGTGCCCGGCACTTTCGGCCTGTTGCTGGTGAACGCGCTGGCGGTGCGTGGCGGCATCGCCGAGGTGCCGAGCGCGGCGGCGCTCGGCTCGATCGCCTGGCAGATCGCCTATTTCGCGGTCGGCACCGTGGTGCTCGGCGTGCTCGGCTTCAACTTCTCCGTGAAGTATCTCGGGCCGCTCAACACGATGCTGACGCTCAACCTCGTGCCGGTCGGCGTGTTCGCGATCGAGGCCGCGCTCGGGCGCAGCTTCGCGGCGATCGAGATCGGCGGCGCCGCGCTGGTCATCGGCGCGCTGGCGGCGAACAATCTCTACTTGAGGGGCAGCAGCCGCAGCAGGTGATGCCGCTCGGCGTCGAGCGTCGTGCGCGCCGTGCGCATCGGGATGTACTCGTTGCGCGCCCAGGCCGCGGTGAACGCGTCGTAGTGCGGCGAGAGGAGGTTGCCCGACTGTCCGCCGGAATGGATGTAGAGCGAGCTCTCCGGATCGGCGAGGTCGTAGATGGCGCGCAGGCTGGCGGCGTGGCGGTTGGCGAACGGCTCGGCCTCGTCGTAGAAGTTGTTGCGCCCGACGTTCACCGTGTACGCGTCGCCGGGCGAGGGTGCGCGGATGTCGAACAGCCTGGCGAGCAGCGGCTGGCGGCCGAGCGGCCGGTGCTCGTGGCGCGCCGCGTGCGCCTCGCCCCAGCGCCAGTCCGAAATCCTGGCGCCGTGGCGCGACTTCAGGTCGGCGAGCGCCGCTTCGAGCGAAAGCGCGAGCAGCTCCTCGCAGGTCTCGCGCGCCGGGGTGCGCGCGTCGTCGCACCAGGGCGCGTGGCTCGCATCGCCCGAGAGGACCCTCGAGACGAACACGGCGCGCGCCAGCCAGTTGGGACGGAACGCCGCGCCCAGCTCGTCGGCATAGAGCGCGCGCGTCAGCTCGCGCCACCATCCCCAGGCGATGAGCGGCTCGGCCTGGCCCGCCGCCATGGCGCCGTCCCACTTGGCGAGCATCGCCAGCACGCGGCGCGCCTCCTCGCTTCTTGGCCGCGTGGCGAGCAGTCTCGGCAGCAGCTCGCGCATCGCGAGCGAGACCACGTCGCCCTGGATGCGCGCGAAGCTCGGCACCGAGTGCCGCGGCACGGCGTCGAGCAGCGCGCGGATGCGCTCGGCGCGGTAAGGCGGCTGCCATTCGGCGCTGATGAAGTGCGGGTAGCCCTCCGGCGTGATGCGGTGGTTCGCGGTCACCAGCGCGCCGCTCGCGGGATTGAAGCTGCGCGGCAGCTCGTCGAACGGCAGATAGCCGTCCCAGTCGTACTTGGCCAGCCAGCCCGGCGCCGGGGCGAGGCCCTTCAGGTCGTTGGCGGGCTTGCGCACCGGGATGCGGCCGGCGGCGACGAAGCCGATGTTGCCCGCGGTGTCGGCGTAGACCATGTTCTGCTGCGGAGTATGGAAGTCGCGCGCTGCGGCGAGGAAACCCTCCCAGTCGTGCGCGCGCGCGATCTTGACCGCGGCCTGCGCGGTGCGGTCATCGTTCGCCAGCGCGGTCCACGCGAAGGCGATGACGTAGCCGCGCGGCGCGAGCTCCTGCGCCGGGCGCAGAACATCGGAGATCACCGGCCCGTGGCGCGAGACGCGCACGCGCAGCTTCTCGGGCGCGCCGTCCTTGACGCGGATCGTCTCCTCGATCGTTTCGAAGGCGCGCGGCCCCTCGGGCGCCAGATAGCCGCCGGCGGCGTCCAGCTTCTCGATGTACAGATCCTGCACGTCCGGACCGGTGTTGGTGAAGCCCCAGGCGATGCGGTCGTTGCGGCCGAGGACCACCGCCGGGACGCCGGGCAGCGTGGCGCCGATCACGTTCACCCCGGGCGCCGCGAGATGTGCGAAGTACCAGACCGGCGGCGCGGTCAGCCCCAGGTGCGGGTCGTTGGCGAGCAGCGGCTTGCCGCTCGCGGTGCGCGCGCCCGACAGCACCCAGTTGTTCGAGCCCAGGCCTTCATTGTCCGGGGCAAACTCCGCGAGGCGCACCGCATCGCGCTCGAGCGTGCCGTAGAGCTCCTTCAGGTCGACGATCTGGGGCGGGGCCTCGCCGGGGTAGGGCGCGACGAACTGGTGGATGCGCTCGAGCGGCAGTGCGCTCGCAAGCCGCATGCGCAGCAGCTCGTTCTTCCAGTTGCCGCCCAGATCCCAGGCCATCATCTTGGTCCAGGCGACCGAGTCGACGGGCGTCCAGGGCTCGGGCCGCGCGCCGGTGAGCCAGAACTCGGGCGGCAGCACCGGGTCGGAGGCGAGGAAGGCGTTGACGCCGGCGGCGTAGGCCTCGAGCAGACGGAGCGTTTCCGCATCGAGCGACTTGAGGTTGGCCTCCGCCGCGCGCCGCACCCCGAGCGTGCGCAGGAACCGGTCGGTCTCGAGCGCGCCGGCGCCGACGACCTCGGCGAGCCTGCCGGCGCCGAGGCGCCGGTTCACCTCCATCTGCCAGAGCCGGTCCTGCGCGTGCACGTAGCCGAGCGCGAAGCTCGCGTCCTCGAGGCTCGCGGCGAAGATATGCGGGATGCCGTAGCGATCGCGCAGCACCTCCACCGGCGCCGCGAGCCCCGCGAGGCGCGCTTCGCCATCGATGCGCGGCAGCGACTGGCGCAGGTAGAGGAAGGCCCCGATCGCCAGCAGCGCAAGCAGCGCCGCGGCGAGCGCCGCGAATCGCAAGAATCGTCGCACGGCACGGAGAATAACCGCTTCGGCGCCGGGCAGGTCTCATGCCGCACTGCCGCATTTCTGCTATAAGGCGGCCTGGGGGAAAGCAAATGCTCTACAGCCTCTTCGAAACGCAGCACCTGCTGCTCGGGCCCTGGCGCCACGCCGCCGAGGCGGCGCGCGGCTGGTTCGGCCACCCGTTCAGCCCGCTCTCGTACTCGCCGCTCGCGCGCAGGATCAGCGCCTCGAGCGACCTGTTCCTGCGCGTCACGCAGCGCTTCGAGAAGCCCGCCTGGAACATCGCGGACGCGGAGATCGAGGTTGCACTGGAAAAGCCTTTTTGCAGACTGATCCATTTCAGGCAGAACCGGGAAAAAGACAGGAAAGTGCTTCTGGTTGCTCCTCTGTCCGGGCACCACGCGACGCTGCTGCGCGACACGGTGCGCTCGCTGCTGCCCGAGCACGAGGTCTGGGTGACCGACTGGATGGACGCGCGCATGGTGCCGCTTGCCGCCGGGCCGTTTCATTTCGCCGACTACGTGGACTACGTGCGCGAATTCATCACCCTGCTGACCGACCCGGGGCGGCCCAGGCTGAACGTCATCTCGGTGTGCCAGCCGACGGTGCCGGTCCTGTGCGCGCTGGCGCTGATGGCGCAGGCCGGCGAGCCCAACCCGCCGCGCACCATGGTGATGATGGGCGGGCCGATCGACGCGCGCCGCAGCCCGACCTCGGTCAACAATCTCGCCACGCGCAAGCCCTATTCCTGGTTCGAGCAGAACCTGATCCAGCGCGTGCCGCAGAAATACCCGGGCTTCATGCGCCGCGTCTACCCCGGATTCCTGCAGCACCTCGGTTTCGTGGCGATGAATCCCGACCGCCACCTGAGTGCGCACTGGGAGTACTTCAATCACCTGCTCGCGGGCGACGGCGACTCGGCCGACAAGCACCGCGATTTCTACGACGAGTACAACGCCGTGCTCGACCTGCCCGCCGAGTATTACCTCGACACGGTGAAGGCGGTATTCCAGGATTTCGCGCTGCCCAAGGGCCGCATGTTCGTGCGCGAGCAGCTGGTGCGGCCCGCCGCGATCCGCGACACGGCGCTGCTCACCATCGAGGGTGAGCTCGACGACATCTCGGGCAACGGCCAGACCGAGGCGGCGCACCTGCTGTGCCTCAGCATCCCGCGCGAGCGGCGCGAGCACCATATCGCCGCCGGCGCCGGCCACTACGGCATCTTCGCCGGCCGCCGCTGGCGCGAGAACGTCTACCCCAGGGTCCGGGATTTCATCAGGAAAAATTCCTAGAGCTCGTAGCGCGAGCCTTCCTTCTCCATCACGGTCTTCTCCACCAGGTCGCGCGAGAGCTGCGGCGCGAACAGCTCGATGAACGCGTAAGTGTAGCCGCGCAAGTAGGCGCCGCGCTTGATGCCCAGGTGCGTGGTCGAGGTGGGGAAAAGATGCGAGGCATCGAGCGCGCGCAGGTGCCGGTCGCGCCGCGGGTGGAACGCCATCTTCGCCATGATGCCGACGCCCAGGCCCAGCTCGACGTAGGTCTTGATCACATCCGCGTCGAACGCGGTCAGCACCACGTTGGGCGTGAGGCCGCGCTGCTCGAAGGCGCGGTTGACGAGCGAGCGGTTGGCGAACGCAAAATCGTAGGTGACGATGGGGTAGCGCGCGATCGCCTCGAGGGTGAGGCGCTCCTCCTTCAGCAGCGGGTGGCGCGGCCGCACCACCACGCAGCGGTTCCACTGGTAGCAGGGCAGGGAGACGAGCGCGGGGTGCTCGGCGATCTGCTCGGTGGCGACGCAGAAGTCCGCCTCTCCCGCGGCGACCTGCGCGCAGATCTGGGTCGGGTTGCCCTGGTGGATCACGGTCTGCACCTCGGGGTAGCGGCGCTTGAGCGCGGTCACCGCCTTCGGCAGCGCGTAGCGCGCCTGCGTGTGCGTGGTGGCGATGGTGAGCGTGCCGCTCGCCTCGTTGGCGAACTGCTCGCCCGCGCGCTTCAGGTTCGCGGCTTCGGCGAGCAGGCGCTCGGCGATCGCGAGCACGGCGCGGCCCGGCTCGGTCACCCCGACCAGGCGCTTGCCGTTGCGAACGAAGATCTCGATGCCCAGCTCCTCTTCCAGGGCCTTGATCTGCTTGCTGATCCCCGGCTGGGAGGTATAGAGGGCTTCGGCCGCGGCCGACACGTTGAGGTTGCGCCGCGCCACCTCGGAGAGCGAGCGGATCTGGCTCAGTTTCATAATTACCTCATGGCATATTAACGTAATATAATAGTCTTTGGGATTATAAGGCGCGCCGGTAGCATCGGCGCATGGATAGCGGAATCGCCCTGCTCGGGCTGGTAGTGGGCGTGCTGGTGGGCATGACCGGCGTCGGCGCCGGCTCTCTCGTCACCCCGGCGCTCATGCTCTCCGGAGTGCCGACCGCGGTCGCGGTGGGGACCGACCTCGTCTACGCCGCGGTGACGAAGTCCTTCGGCGCGCTCGTCCACCGGCTGCAACGCACGCTCGACCTGCGTCTCGCAGGCCTGCTCGCGGCGGGCAGCGTGCCGGCGGCGCTCGCTACGCTCGGGGTGCTCGCGGCGCTCGGCGCCGAGGCGCGCGCCCCGCTGATCGCCGCCTTTCTCGCCGCGGCGCTCGTGGCGACCGCGCTCGTCCTGCTCGCCGGGCGCGAGCGCATCGCCGGCATCGCCGCCCGCTACGAGACCGCGCTCGCGCCGGCGCGCGTCCCCCTCACCGTGGCAGCGGGGGCGCTGCTCGGGGCCCTGGTCACGCTTTCCTCGGTCGGCGCCGGCGCGCTCGGCGCCGTCCTGCTGGTCGCGCTCTACCCCTCGCTGCCGGCGGCGCGCATCGCGGGCGTGGACATCGCGCACGCCGTGCCGCTCACCCTGGTCGCCGCCCTGGGCCACCTCTGGCTCGGCGCGGTGGACCTCGGCCTGGCGGCAAATCTGCTCCTCGGCTCGGTGCCAGGAATCGTGGCGGGCAGCCTGCTCGCCGGGCGCCTGCCCGATGCCCTGG
>JACOVA010000019.1 GCA_016177575.1 Betaproteobacteria bacterium | reverse complement strand
CGAGGACCTGTTCGCGCATTTCTCGGCGATCAACATGCAGGGCTTCAAGACGCTCAAGGAGGGCCAGAAGGTGAGCTTTGACGTCGTGCAGGGGCCCAAGGGCAAGCAGGCCTCGAACATACAAAAAGTCTGAATAGCCGCGGCAGCGGCAAAAAAAGCCGCCCCCGGGCGGCTTTTTTGTTCCCGCTTTCCTGCCTACATTCTCTCGATCATCGCCTGCCCGAATCCCGAGCAGGAAACCTTCTGCGCGCCCTCCATCTGGCGCGCGAAGTCGTAGGTCACGATCTTGTCGCCGATGGCGCGCTCCATGGAATTGACGATGGCGTCGGCGGCCTCGACCCAGCCCATGTGGCGCAGCATCATCTCGGCGGAAAGGATCTCGGAGCCCGGGTTGACCTGGTCCTTGCCGGCGTACTTGGGCGCCGTGCCGTGGGTGGCCTCGAACATCGCCACCGTATCCGACAGGTTGGCGCCCGGCGCGATGCCGATGCCGCCCACCTCGGCCGCCAGCGCGTCCGAGATGTAGTCGCCGTTCAGGTTGGTGGTCGCGAGCACGTCGTATTCCGCCGGCCGCAGCAGGATCTGCTGCAGCATGGCGTCGCAGATGACGTCCTTGACTACGATGTCGGGTCCGCCCTTCGGGTTCTTGAAGCTGCACCAGGGGCCGCCGTCGATCGGCTTGGCGCCGAAATCGCGCTGCGCGAGCTGGTAGCCCCAGTCGCGAAAGCCGCCCTCGGTGAACTTCTGGATGTTGCCCTTGTGGACCAGGGTCACGGATTTGCGCTTGTTGTCGATCGCGTACTGGTAGGCGCGCCGGATCAGGCGCTCCGAGCCCTCGATCGACACCGGCTTGATGCCGATCGCCGAGGACTCGGGAAAGCGGATCTTCTTCACCTTCATCTCCCTCACCAGGAAGTCGATCACCTTCTTCGCCTCGGCCGACTTGGCCGGCCACTCGATGCCGGCGTAGATGTCTTCGGCGTTCTCGCGGAAGATCACCATGTCGACCTTGTCGGGCTCCTTGACCGGGCTCGGCACGCCCTTGAACCAGCGCACCGGGCGCAGGCAGACGTAGAGGTCGAGCTCCTGGCGCAGCGCGACGTTGATCGAGCGGATGCCGCCGCCGACCGGAGTCGTCAGCGGTCCCTTGATCGAGACCACGAACTCGCGCGACGCCGCGAGCGTCTCCTCGGGCAGCCACACGTTCTCGCCGTACACCTGGCAGGATTTCTCCCCGGCGTACATCTCCATCCAGACGATCCTTTTCCTGCCGCCGTAGGCCTTCTTCACCGCCGCGTCCACGACCTTGAGCATCACCGGCGTGATGTCGATGCCCGTGCCGTCGCCGACGATGTAGGGAACGATCGGGTTGTCGGGCACCGAGAGCGAGAGATCCTTGTTGACCCTGATCTTCTCGCCGTCGGACGGCACCTTGATGTGCTTGTACGCCATGGAGGCTCCTGCTGGAGGGGATCGAAGAGGGAGAATTATAAGAGCTTGAGATCGAAGGCCCGCTCGGCCAGCCAGAGCGCGGCGAGGAGCGCGATCAGCGCCGAGCCGCCGCCGAGCACCAGCCGCGCGTAGAGCCAGGTGCCGCGCAGGGCGTAGGCGACGGGCAGGAAGGCGCACACGATCGCGAGCTGCCCGGTTTCGACGCCGAGATTGAAGCCGACCAGGGCGAGCAGCAGCGCGCCCTGCGGCAGGCCGAGGTCCGTCAGCACGCTGGCGAAGCCGAAGCCGTGGATCAGGCCGAAGGCGAAGGCGACCGCCCAGCGACGCTCGGACACCACCGGCATCAGGTTGTTGAGCGCGGCGAGCAGCACCGAGAGCGCGATGGTCGATTCCACCAGGCGCGAGGGCAGCGATACCACCGCCAGCGCTGCGAGCGACAGGGTGACCGAGTGCGCGACGGTGAACGAGGTGACGACCTTGAAGACGTCCCAGAATGCGTCGCGAAAACGCTCTGCGGCCTGCCATGCCCTGTTTCTGAGGATCAGAACCGAAGGCAGGAGCAGCGACACGATGAACAGGATGTGATCGAAGCCGATCCAGATGTGCCAGATGCCCTCGCGCAGGTAGTCGAAGAACTGCGCAAGGCGCGAGGCTTCGCCGGCGCGGAACGCGAGGCGCGGGCGCTCGGGCGCGAGCACCCCGGTCTGCGCCGCGCCGTCGCGCTCGAAACGGACCAGTCCGCGGTGCGTCGGATCGAGGTCGAACAACAGGCTGTAGCCGATCTCGATCGACGCCGCCGGGCGCGCGCCGCAGTCGGCGCCGAAACGCAGCACGGCGTAGCTGCCGTCGCTGTGCTCGTCGACCAGGAAATCCGCCGGCTTGAGGGCGCACGCGTTGCCATCCGCAACAACGCTCAGGCGGGAAAAGGCGTAGGCCTCGACCACCGTGCGCTTCGCTCTGAGCTCGCCCCAGGTGATCGCGCCGTCGCCGTCGGCATCGAGCCCGACGGCGTACTCCAGGTCGCGCAACGCGATGTCCCACTGGCCGCGCACCGCGGCGCCGTCGACGGCGAGCGCGAGATAGCTGTCGCTCGGCTTGTGCGCCTGCGCTGCGCCCGCGGCCAGGCAAAGCAGCAGCGCGGCCGCCGCGCGCCTCACCGCCGGCGCGCCCGCAGGTCTGCCGCCAGGCGCGCGAGGCGCGCGTCCTCGAAGCCGGTTGCAGCGAGCCACTCGAGCACCGGTGTTGCGGCCTGCGGCGCGTCGGCGGCGAGCGCGGCTTCCAGCAGGATGCGGGCGTCCGCCGCTTCCCGCTGCTCGGCCCAATTCTGCGTCGCGATCTCGAGCGCGCCCGCGGCATCGCCGTGGAACTCGAGGCGGAAGCGCGCCTCGTCCTGCGCGTGCAGACGCACGCCGCGCCGCGCCGTCGCGGCGTAGCGCGCCTGCAGGATGCGCGCAAGGCGCGGCGTGTCGGCGCTGCCGAGCGCCTTCGCCGCGCGCGCGATCTGCAGCAGCAGCGTATCCGAGCGCTCCCAGCCGCGCAGCAGCGCCGCGGCCTCCGCCGGGCGGCGCTCGTCGATGAGGAATTCGGCATAGGCGGCAAGCAGGTACTGGTCGGGCTCGCCGAGCGCGAGCGCGGCGCGGTAGTGCGCGTCGGCGGCGCGCGGGTCGTCGAGCCGCTGCGCCATGTCGGCGAGCAGGGTATCGACCCACAGCTTCAGCGTCGGGCGCGCGCCGGGATAGGCTGCCAGAGCATCGCGCAGGCGCGCATACGCGGCGCGCAGTGCGCCGGTCGCCGCGGCCACGTGCGCCCGGCAGCCGGCGCCGAGCAGCTCGCTCGCCACGCGCGCGAGCCGCTCGCAATCGCGGCCCGCACCCGCGTAATCGGCCTGCACCATGCGCACCGCGGCGCTCCAGGCGAGGGCCTCGGGGTCGTCGGGCTCGAGGGCGAGCGCGCGCCCGAGCAGCTCGAGCGCACGGGCGAAGTCGTGCAGGTATTGCGCGAGCTGCGCGCGCACCACCAGCAGCTCGGACGAGGCTCCCGCGGCTGGCGGAAAATCGCGCAGCGCGGCCTCGGCGTAGCCGACGTGGCGCGGGTCGCCCTCGGCCTGCGCCAGGTCGAAATGCGCGCGTGCCAGGGCGATGGCGCGCTCCAGGTCGCGCGGGCTGCGCGCCAGCGCGGCGCGCAGCTCGCGCAGCTCGCGCTGGCGCGGGTCTGCGGGCCGGAACGCCAGGCGCTCGAGCACGACCTGATCCGAGTCGGGAATGCGCGGCGCGGGCCAGGCCGGCCGCGCTGCGGCGAGAAGCGCCGCAGAGGCGACTGCAAGAGCCAGCTCGGCGATCCGCGGCGTCATGAATAAATACATATTATCATACACTTACGTCAAAACAGGCCGTTCGCCTACAATTTTCCCGGGGGCAGCCCTGCAGGGAGGCCAGAAGGCAAAAGGGGTATTCGGGTCAACCGATCGCGCAGCGGGCGCGTTATTCGCCGCGGCGCGCACTTTGCGTCTGCCGCATTCTTTCAAATAATCTGAGGAGAAGCTCGATGAACAAGCTGTTGTCGGTACTGGTCGCCGCCATGTTTGCCGCGGTGAGCGTCAACGCTCTCGCCGCCAAGCACCTGGCCGCCGAAAAAGGCGCCAAGATGGAAAAGACGGACAAGAAGACCGCTGGCAAGAAGACGATGACCAAAGGCGAAGGCAAGAAGACCGAAGG
>JACOVA010000109.1 GCA_016177575.1 Betaproteobacteria bacterium | reverse complement strand
TTATATAACTATTCAATAGGAGTCTAGCCTGCGTAATCCGGCTTGTCAATGGCGCGGGCCTCGGGTTGCGAGTATTAACGTACGGCGTTATCATTGGCAGGTGATCAAGTCCTTCGCGGACAGGGACACCGCCCGGCTGTTCGCGCGGGAATATGTGCGGCGCCTGCCGTCTCCGCTGCATGCGGCGGCGTCGAGATAGTGGACTACCACTGACGGAGAGAGACATGACCAAGCGCAGATTCGAGCCAGTTCATCCTGGCGTCGTGCTCGCCGAGGACTTCCTCAAGGGGCTGGAGATCACCCAGTACCGCCTCGCCAAGGGCATCGGCGTGCCGCCGCGGCGCATCAACGAGATCGTCCAGGGCAAGCGCTCCATTACCGCGGATACCGCCCTGCGGCTCGGCAAGTTTTTCGGGATGGAGGCGCAGTTCTGGATGAACCTGCAGTCGCACTACGACCTCGAGATCGCGAAGGATCAGATAGCAGGCAAGCTCGACCGCGAAGTTGAGGTCATGAAACCGGCCTGACTAGACGAAGCGGCGAAGCTGCTTCGCTTCCAGCAGGCAATGGCGCAGCCAGCGCGCGGTCAGCTTCTCGGCCAGGGAATTCTGCTTCAGGCGCTCGTTGAGCACCTTGAAATCGACGCGGTCGAGCGGCTGGTCCTGGTTGAAGCAGGAGAACACGTAGCTGGTCTCGCCGGTGGCGGGATCGCGATGCGGCTGCAGGCATTGCGCGCAGATCTCCTTCATCATGCACTGCATCGGCGAATTGATCGAGCCGATGGCGAAGTGCCGCGGCTTGAGGTGGTCCTTCAGGACTTCGTGCCGTGCGCGCGCCACCGCCGCCATCATGCGGTCGGAGCCGATCGCGATCAGGCGGTCGGCGTCCTCGAGCCGGATCTCGGGCGCGCCGAGGCGGCCTTCGCCGTAGGCGTCCATCGCCTGGACGAGGTTGCCGATGAAGCGCCGGTCCTGCGGCCGGCCCGGCTCGAATCCCGGCTCCTCGTCGCAGCACCACACCACCACGTCGGCCGCGTTCTCGATGTCGGACACCTTGTAGCGGTCCTGCACCTTCTTGTAGCCGGCGAAATACAGCACCTTCGAGCCGGCGGCGCGGAACGCCGCGCCGATCGAGAACAGCACCGCGTTGCCGAGCCCGCCGCCGCACAGCACCACGGTCTCGCCGCCCGCGATCTCGGTGGGCGTTCCGGTGGGACCCATGAGCACCACCGGCTCGCCCGGCTGCAGCATGGCGCACAGGTCGCTCGAGCCGCCCATCTCGAGCGCGATGATCGAGACCAGGCCTTGCTCGCGATCCACCCACGCGCCGGTCATCGCCAGGCCCTCCATCTGCAGCCGCGTGCCGGAAACGGCCGGCGCGAGCGACTCGAAGTTCTGCAGCCGGTAGAACTGGCCGGGGTGGAACTTGTGCGCCGCCAGCGGCGCGCGAATGACCACCTCCACGATCGTGGGGGTGAGCCGCTGCACGCTGTGCACGAAGGCGTGCAACTGGTCCGCGAGATCTTTGAAGAAGTCTTCCTTGCTCGATGCATTCTGGGGAGGATTCTCGGCCAAAACCTTCGAGACAATCGGATAGCCCTGCTTGGCGCCGCCCATCGCTTTGACCACGTTGCCGAAATACGAAGGGTGCACGTCGCCGAAGAAGCTGACGAAGCGCCCGTCGGGCTGCCTGGCGAGCAGCACCTGCACGGCGTCGGGCTTGGCGGCGGAATACTGCGGCGTCACCGGCTCGCCGCGCTCGTCGCAGGCGGCGAAATACTTGCCGTGCAGGCCGAACTCGGCCGCATGCTCCCGCGCCAGCACGGTGTTGGGCTGCGTGCCGGCGGCCACGAACACGGTGCGCGCCGGCAGCCAGTGCTCGGTGCCGGTGAGCGCGTTCCTGAGCCGGATGCCGCGCGCCGCGCCGTAGTGGTCCACGTCCACGCCCGCGGGCGCGAGGTTCTCGGCGAACCAGATGCCCTCCTCGAGCGCCTTCTCGACCTCCTCGTGGTTCAGGGTATAGGAGGGGCTGTCTACCAGCCGGCGGCGGTAGGCGATCGTCACGCCGCCCCAGTGGCGCAGCAGCTCGACGATGCGCGGCGCGCGGCCCTCGCGTGCCGCCTCCCGGCGCTCGCCGCGGATGGCGCGCGCGTGGGCGAGAAACTCCTCGGCGATCTCGCGCTCGTAGTCGTCCCAGCTGGCGCGGATCGCATCCTCGCCGGTCTGGCGCGCCAGCGTCTCGTAGCGCGCCAGGAACTTGTCCACCTGGACCACGTAGTAGGCGAGCGATTCGGTCGCCGTGTCGATCGCCGTCAGGCCGCCGCCGATCACCACCACCGGCAAGCGCAGCTGCATGTTGGCGATCGAGTCGGTCTTCGCCGCGCCGGTGAGCTGCAGCGCCATGAGGAAGTCGGAGGCCGCGCGCACCCCGCGCGCGAGGCCGTTGGGAATGTCGAGCACCGTGGGACCCCCGGCGCCCACGCACAGCGCGACGTGGTCGAAGCCCATGCGCCAGGCGTCCTCGAGCGTGAGCGTGCCGCCGAAGCGCACGCCGCCGAACATGGCGAAGGCCGCGCGCCGCTCGAGCAGCAGGCGGATCAGCTTGAGGAAATTCTTGTCCCAGCGCACCGTGATGCCGTATTCGGCGACGCCGCCGAAGCCGGCCATCACGCGCCGCTCGAGCGGCTCGTAGAGCTCGAGCGCGTCGCGGATCGGGCGCAGGCCCCGCAGCTCGGCGGCGAGCGGCTCGATCTTCAGCCCGTCCACGGCGACCACCGTGTGGCCGTCGTTGAGCAGATGGTGGGCGAGGGTGAAGCCGGCGGGACCGAGCCCGACCACCAGCACCTTGCGCCCGCTGTCCGGGAGCGGCAGCGGACGGCGCAGGTTGAACGGGTTCCAGCGCGTCAGCAGCGAGTAGATCTCGAATCCCCACGGCAGGGCGAGCACGTCCTTGAGGGTGCGCGTCTCGGCCTGGGGGATGTTGACCGGGTCCTGCTTCTGGTAGATGCAGGCCTTCATGCAGTCGTTGCAGATGCGGTGGCCGGTCGCCGCGACCATCGGGTTGTCCACCACGATCATCGCCAGCGCCGCGATCGGCTCGCCGCGCGCCTTGACGAGGTGGAACTCGGAGATCTTCTCCTCGAGCGGGCAGCCGGCGAGCGTGACGCCGAGCTGCGTCTTGCGGAAGCCCGCGGCCGGTGCCTTCTCCTTCAGTCCCTTGGAGCAGGAGTCCTTGCCCTGCTCGTGGCACCAGATGCAGTAGTTCGCTTCGTCGAGCGCGCCCACCAGGTCGGTGCCGGCGTCGGTGAGCGCGAAGCCGTCGCGGCGGCGCAAATGGTCGAGCGAATGCCGCGCGTAGCCCTGCGATGCATCGGTACGCACCGGAACCAGCCGGATGTGGTCGATCTTGCGCGGTGCCTTGAACAGCACGCCGCTGCGGTGCTTTCTGCGCCCCTCCGCCGTCGTCGCCGCCCAGGCAGCGTAGCGCGCGGCGAGGTCGAGCCGGGCGGCGTTGTCTGGCTCGTTCTTCAGCCATTCGGTGACGTGGCGCGCGAATGCAAGCTCGGTGAACTGGCCGCCGAAGAGCCCCCGCAGCTCCTGCTCCGCGGCATCGCCATCGAGGGCTGCGGCGTCCTCGGGCCTGACCTTGTGCAGCGCCCGGCGCTGCACGAACAGGCGCTTGACGGAGTAGAGCGGGGCGAAGTTGTGGTGGCGCGCGGCGAGCGCCTGCGCCTCGGTCTCGATGCCGAACAGCCTGGCGGCGAAGTCCTCGAGGTGCGGCGCGAGCTCGACCAGCAGGCCGGATTCGGTCTTGGCGGAGGGAGGCTCCCGCCTTGCCTGCAGCAGCCGGTCCCGCAAGCCTGGATCGGCCTCGCCCAGGAAGGAAAGGAAGGCCGCGTCAACGCGCAGCAGCCCGTCGCGCGCGTAAAGTTCCTCGAAGCGGATGCCGAAGCCGAGGCTCATGATCGATTGTTTGGGGTCCAAACAATTATACCGGCGACCGCGGAAGGTTGCCGCGCCCGCCGCGAGCCCTTAGCATCGCACCATTTTCCGTATAGCGAGGATGCATATGCAAATTAAGAACAGCGTATTCCTGGTCACCGGCGGCGCCTCGGGCCTCGGCGCGGCGACGGCGCAGATGGCGGCGGCCAACGGCGGCAAAGTGGTGATCGCGGACCTGCAAGCCGACCTGGGCGAGAAGCTGGCGCATGAGCTGGGCGGCAGATTCGTCAAGTGCGACGTCACCGCCGAGGCCGACGGCAAGGCCGCGGTCGAGGCGGCGGTCAAGGGCTTCGGCGGCCTGCACGTGCTGGTGAACTGCGCCGGCATCGGCGTCGCCGAGCGCACCATCGGCAAGGACGCGCCGCACGACCTGGCGCGCTTCACGCGCGTCATCCATATCAATTTGATCGGAACGTTCAACATGATCCGCCTGGCGGCCAACGAGATGGCGAAGGCGGTGCCGAACGCCTCCGGCGAGCGCGGCGTGATCGTCAATACCGCATCGGTAGCCGCCTTCGACGGCCAGATCGGCCAGGCAGCCTACTCGGCCTCCAAGGGCGGGGTGGTCGGGATGACGCTGCCGATCGCGAGGGATCTCGCGCGCAACGGCATCCGCGTGATCACCATCGCGCCCGGGCTGTTCCTCACCCCGATGCTGCTCGGGTTGCCCAAGGAAGCGCAGGAATCGCTCGGCAAGCAGGTGCCGTTCCCTTCGCGCCTCGGCCGGCCGGAGGAATACGCGGCGCTGGCGCGCCAGATCGTCGAGAACGAGATGCTGAACGGCGAGACGATCCGGCTCGACGGCGCGATCCGCATGGCGCCGAAGTAGGCCTCAGCGGGCAGAAGGGGGGTATTGTTGTTCGCGTAGTTGCTGCAGGAACAACTTGGAACGCTCAACATAGCCACGAGCAATTTGCAGCAAGCCTTCCTTTTCCTCGGGCTCGAGTTCGCGCACAACCCTTGCCGGCGTCCCTACCACCAGGACCCCGGGCGGGATTTCCTTGCCCTCGGGCACGAGCGCGTTGGCGCCGATGAGCGAGCCGGCGCCGATGCGCGCGCCGTTCAGCACCACCGCGTTGATGCCGATGAGCGCGCCGTCGCCGATCGTGCAGCCGTGCAGCATGGCCTTGTGGCCGACGCTGACGTTGCGACCGAGCGTGAGCGGGAAGCCGGGGTCGCAGTGCAGCACCGCACCGTCCTGGATGTTGGTCGCCTCGCCGATGCGCACCTGGTCGTTGTCGGCGCGGATGACGACGCCGAACCAGACGCTGACGTCGTTCTCCAGGACGATCGAGCCGGCGAGGGTGGCGTCGCGCGCGATGAAGTGATTCGCGCCGCGCAGCTCGACCCGTCGCTCGTTGAGCGAATAGATCGGCATCGAATCGTTATCATAGCCTCCTTCGCATTCACGCCATGCGCCAGAGCGAATCGCTGTTCTTCGACATCCGCGGCCTGCGCTACCACGTGCGCCGCTGGCAGGGCGGGCCTGCGCGCAGGGTCGTCCTGCTGCACGGCTGGATGGATGTCTCGGCCTCGTTCCAGTTCCTCGTCGACGCGCTGGGTGCCGAGTGGGACGCGTTTGCGCCCGACTGGCGCGGCTACGGGCTCAGTGCTTGGTCGGGCGCCGACAGCTACTGGTTTCCCGATTACATCGCCGACCTCGACGCGCTGCTCGAGCGCATCCAGCCCGACGCGCCGGTCAACCTCGTAGGCCACAGCCTGGGCGCAAACGTCGCCGGGCTGTACGCGGGAATCCGCCCCGCAAGGGTGGCGAAGTTCGTCAACCTGGAGGGGTTCGGCATGCCTGCGACCAGGCCCGAGCAGGCGCCCAGGCGCTACGCGCGCTGGCTGGAGGAGCTGAGGGTCGAGCCGCGCCTGCGGCCTTACGCGGACTACACCGAGCTCGCCGACCGGATGCAGAGAAACAATCCGCGCCTGCCGCGCGAGCGCGCCGAGTTCCTGGCCCGGCACTGGGGCAAGGATGCTCCCGCGGGCGGGGTGGTGCTGCGCAGCGACCCGGCGCACAAGCTCGTCAACGCGAACCTGTACCGGCTCGACGAGGCGCGCGCCTGCTGGGAGCGGGTCACCGCGCCGGTGCTGTGGGTCGATGCGAGCGAGTCCGAGACGCGCACGCGCATGAAGCTGACCGCCGCAGAGCTCGCCGAGCGGCGCAATGCGTTCAAGAATCTGCAATACGAGATCGTCCAGGGCTCCGGCCACATGCTGCACCACGATCAGCCGGAGGTGGTCGCCGGCCTGATGCGCGACTTTCTGGCCGCGGAATGAGGCGATGGCGCAATACTTCGAAATTCACCCCACCCATCCGCAGCCGCGGCTGGTGCGCCAGGCGGCCGGCATCGTGCGCGGCGGCGGGCTGATCGCCTACCCGACCGACTCCTGCTATGCGCTCGGCTGCCGGCTCGGCGACGCAGGGGCGGTCGCGAGGCTGCGGCGGGTGCGCGGCGTGGATGACAAGCATCTGCTCACGCTGATGTGCCGCGACCTTTCCGAGATCGCGACTTACGCGCTGGTGGACAATTCGCAGTACCGCCTGCTCAGGGCACTGACGCCCGGCAGCCACACCTTCGTGCTGCGCGCGACGCGCGAAGTGCCGCGGCGCCTGATGCACCCCAGGCGCAAGCACATCGGCGTGCGCGTACCCCGGCACGCGGTGGCGCATGCGCTGCTCGCCGAGCTCGGCGAGCCGATGCTTTCCGCGACGCTGTCGCTGCCCGGGGATGCCGCGCCGCTCTCAAGCGCGAGCGAGATCCGCGAGCGCCTGCAGCACGCTCTCGACCTGGTCATCGACGCCGGCCCCTGCGGCACCGAGCCTTCCACGGTGGTCGACCTTACGGGCGTGGAGCCGCTGATCCTGCGGCGCGGTACCGGCGTGGAGCGTCTGATAAAATTCCTCTCCTAGATGGATGTCAGCAACTTCGTCCAGACCGTCGCCATCTATGCGCTCCCGGTGCTGTTTGCGATTACGCTGCACGAGGCGGCGCATGGCTACGTCGCGCGCCACTTCGGCGACATGACGGCCTACGCGCAGGGTCGCATCAGCCTCAATCCCGCGCGGCACATCGACTTCCTCGGCACCATCGTCGTTCCGGCGCTCATCCTGGCGCTCTCGGGCGGGCGGTTCCTGTTCGGCTGGGCGAAGCCGGTGCCGGTCAACTACTCGGCGCTGCGCTCGCCCAAGCGGCACATGCTGTGGGTCGCGGCGGCCGGGCCGGCCGCCAACCTCGCGATGGCGCTGGGCTGGGCGGTGCTGCTGAAACTGACGGTGCTGCTGCCGGGCAACCTCTTCGCCGTGCCGATGAAGCTGATGGCCGAGGCCGGGATCCTCGTCAACCTGATTTTCATGTTCCTCAACCTGCTGCCGATATTGCCGCTCGACGGCGGGCGCATCCTCGCCAGCCTGCTGCCGAACCGGGCTGCCTGGCAGTACTCGAGGCTCGAGCCGCTCGGGCTACCCGTACTGCTGCTGCTTCTGGTCATCCCGGTGTCGGGCGGGCGGACCGTGCTCGATCTGGTGCTCAGCCCTCTGGTCGGGACCTCCGGGGCGATGATCCGCTCGCTGGTGTACTGAGTGTTCGAGACCCGCGTCCTGTCCGGAATGCGGCCGACGGGAGCGCTCCATCTGGGGCATTACCACGGCGTGCTGAAGAACTGGGTACGGCTGCAGTCGGAGTACCCGTGCCTGTTCTTCGTCGCCGACTGGCACGCCCTGACGACCGACTACGAGAAGCCGGGCGCGCTGCAGGAAGTCGGCGCCGACATGGTCGTCGACTGGCTCGCCTCGGGGGTGGACCCGAACCAGGCCACGCTGTTCGTCCAGTCGCTGGTGCCGGAGCACGCCGAGCTGAACCTGCTGCTGTCGATGATCGTCCCCCTGGGCTGGCTCGAGCGGGTTCCGACCTACAAGGACCAGCAGGAGAAGCTCGCCGACAAGGATCTCTCGACCTACGGCTTCCTCGGCTACCCGCTGCTGCAGGCGGCCGACATCCTCATCTACCGCTCGCGCTACGTGCCGGTCGGCGAGGACCAGGTGCCGCATATCGAATTCACGCGCGAGCTGGCGCGGCGCTTCAACCACCTCTACGGCAGGGAGCCCGGCTACCAGGACAAGGCCAAGGCGGCGGTGAAGAAGATGGGATCCAAGAAGGCGCGCCTGTTCAACGAGTTGCGCACCCGCTTTCTCGAGAGCGGCGACGCCGAGGCGCTCAAGCGCGCCCAGGCGCTGCTCGACGAGCAGCAGAACCTGCCGCGCGGCGAGCGCGAGCGCCTCTACGGCTGGCTCGAGGGCACCGGCAGGAAGATTCTGGTCGAGCCGGACGTGCTGCTGACCGAGGCCTCCAAGCTCACCGGGCTGGACGGGCAGAAGATGTCCAAGTCGTACAACAATGCGATCGCGCTGCGCGACGAGCCCGAGGCGGTGAGCAGGAAGATACGCACCATGCCGACCGACCCGGCGCGCGTCAGGCGCAGCGACCCGGGCAATCCCGACAAGTGCCCGGTGTGGCCGCTGCACCTCGTCTATTCGGACGCCGAGCGCAGGCAATGGGTCAGGCAGGGCTGCACCACGGCGGGGATCGGCTGCCTGGAGTGCAAGCAGCCGGTGATCGAGAGCGTGCTCGGCGAGCTGGCGCCGATGCGCGAGCGCGCGCAGGCGTACCTCGATGATCCGACCCTGGTGAAGAACATCCTCGCCGACGGCTGCGACAAGGCGCGCAAGCTCGCCGAGGAGACGATGCGCGAAGTACGCGAAGCGATGGGGCTGTCATATCTATGATTGAAACCCGGGAACCGGTCGCGCGCATCTACGGCGAGCCGATGATCGAGATACCGGCGGATCTGTACATCCCGCCCGATGCGCTCGAGATCCTGCTCGACGCCTTCCAGGGGCCGCTCGACCTGCTGCTGTATCTCATTCGCAAGCAGAACCTGGACGTGCTCGACATTCCGATGGCGCCGCTCACGCGCCAGTACCTGGACTATGTCGAGATGATGCGCACCCGGAACCTCGAGCTCGCCGCCGAGTACCTGGTGATGGCGGCGATGCTGATGGAGATCAAGTCGCGCATGCTGCTGCCGCGACCGGCGCCCGCCGACGCGGAGGAGGACCCGCGCGCCGAGCTGGTGCGGCGGCTGCTCGAGTACGAGCAGATGAAGACGGCAGCGCAGAAGCTCGATGCGCTGCCGCAGGTCGGGCGGGATCTGATCGCGGTTTCGGTGTTCATCGAGCGCAGCGCGCTCGCGCGCCTGCCCGGCGTGCATGCGCGCGACCTGGCGGAGGCCTGGCGCGCGCTCCTGTTCCGCGCCCGCCTGCAGGCGCACCACCACATCTCGCGCGAGGAGCTGTCGGTGCGCGAGCACATGAGCCAGATCCTGCGGCGGCTGCGCGAGCACCGCGTGCTCGAGTTCATCGAGCTGTTCGACCCCGCGCGCGGGGTCGCGGTGCTGGTGGTCACGCTGCTCGCGCTGCTCGAGCTTGCGCGCGAAATGCTCGTCGACGTCACCCAGTCCGAGGGATTCGCCCCGATCTACGTGAGGATCGCCCATGCCGAACCTCGCTGAAGCCAAGCGCATCCTCGAGGCGGCGCTGCTTTCCGCGCAGGAGCCGCTCTCGCTCGCCGACCTGAAGCGCCTGTTCGACGGCCAGCTCGGTCCGGACACGCTGCGGCGCCTGCTCGACGAGCTGCGCGAGGAATGGTCGGGCAAGGCGGTCGAGCTCGCCGCGCTCGCGAGCGGCTGGCGCTTCCAGACGCGGCCCGAGTTCCAGCCCTTCCTCGAGCGCCTCGACCCGGACACGCCGCCGCGCTACTCGCGCGCGGTGATGGAGACGCTCGCCATCATCGCCTACCGCCAGCCGGTGACGCGCGGCGACATCGAGGACATCCGCGGCGTCACGGTCTCGGCCTCGATCATCCAGGCGCTCGAGAGCCGCGGCTGGATCGACATCGTCGGCCACCGCGACACGCCCGGGCGGCCGGAGCTGTTTGCCACCACCAAGCGGTTTCTGGACGATCTCGGCCTGCGCTCGCTCGAGGAGCTGCCGCCGCTCGAGGAGATCGCGCGCACGCTCGAGCTCGAGCCCGCCGCGACGCAGCCTGCTGCCAACGAGCCGGCCGCGCCGTCGCAAGCGGGAACGGAGATTTGAAGAAGGCGAATTCCGTGGTTGCCGCGAAAGCGGGCAGCCATGGCGAAAGGCTGCAGAAGCTGCTGGCCGCCTCAGGATTGGGATCCAGGCGCGAAATCGAGCGCTGGATCGAGGCAGGGCGCGTACGAATCGGGGAAAGAGTCGCGAAGCTCGGGGATCGGGCCCTCCCGGGTGTGCCGATTTTTCTTGATGAGAAGCCACTAAGAATAGCGGCGAAAAGGGCGCAAGCCCGCGTCCTTCTGTATCACAAACCGGTCGGCGAGCTGGTGACACGGAAGGACCCCGAAGGCCGGCCGACCGTCTTCGGCAAGCTGCCCGCGCTTCGGTCGGGGCGTTGGATCGCGGTGGGGCGCCTGGACTTCAACTCCTCCGGATTGCTGCTCTTTACCGACTCGGGGGAGCTCGCCAACCGCCTCATGCATCCGAGCGCGGAGATCGAGCGCGAATACGAGGTCCGCGTGCAAGGCGGGCTGAGCCCGGAAGCGATGCGCAAGCTGCTCGAGGGCGTGGAGCTGGGCGACGGTCCGGCGCGGTTCCTGCGGCTGGAAGCGATGCAGGAACGAAAAGACGCCGGGACCAATCGCTGGTACCGCGTCGTGCTCGCCGAAGGGCGCAACCGCGAGGTGCGACGGATGGTCGAAGCGATCGGGTCAAGAGTGAGCCGGCTGATTCGCGTCCGATTCGGCATGGTCGCGCTACCAGCCGGACTGAAGCCAGGAAACCATCTCGAACTCGATGCGGGCAAGGTCGAGAACATGATCCATGCGCGGAGTTGACCGGGTATCGACTGAACGAGTAGCCGACGTTGTCCGGGCGGCGAAAAGCTGTTAAACTTCAAATGTTTCGAAGCCCGGGCGGCGGTTTTCCGGGGCGCAGTCAAAGAATATGGGCTTCGGCCCATTTTTTGTTTGGGCGCTCGCAACGATGACGGCGATGGCGGAAATGGTGGAAGCGACCCTTGCTGGCATGGGGTACGAGCTGGTGGACGCGCAGGTGTCCAACCACGGGCGAATGTTGCGCATCTTCATCGACCGGCCCGAAGGAAGCGCGGCGGGCGTCACGCTGGACGATTGCGCCGGGGTGAGCCGGCACTTGACGCACCTGTTCGCGGTCGAGGGTATCGACTACGACCGGCTGGAGGTTTCCTCGCCGGGGCTGGACCGGCCGCTGCGCAAGGCTGCCGATTTCGCGCGCTTCGCGGGGCGCAGGGTGGACGTGCGCATGCGCGCGCCCGACGCCACGGGACGCCGGCGATTCGTCGGCATGCTGCAAGGCGTCGCGGCGGACGCCGCGATGGTGGACGTGGACGGCCAACCGGTCGCCCTGCGGCTCGAGCAGATCGAGCGGGCCCGGCTGGTGCCGGACCTCTAGAGCAAGGAAGGAAAAGGAATGAGCAGGGAAATTCTGCTTCTGGTCGACGCGCTGGCGCGCGAGAAGAACGTGAACCGGGACGTCGTCTTCGGCGCCCTGGAGCTTGCGCTCGCCTCGGCCACCAAGAAGCGATTCACCGAAGACGTCGACGTGCGCGTGGCCATCGATAAAAACACCGGCAGCTACGAGGCGTTCCGGCGCTGGAAAGTGGTGCCGGACGACGCGCCGGACTACATCCAGGCGCAGATGCTGTCGCTCGAGGAGGCGCAGGACAGGAAGCCCGATGCCAAGCTCGACGACTACATCGAGGAGCCGATCGAGAACGTGCCGTTCGGGCGCATCGGCGCGCAGACCGCCAAGCAGGTGATCCTGCAGCGCATCCGCGATGCCGAGCGCGAGCAGATCCTGAACGACTTCCTGTCGCGCGGCGACGAGCTGGTCACCGGCACCGTCAAGCGCATGGAGCGCGGCAATGCCATCGTCGAATCCGGGCGCCTGGAGGCGCTGCTGCCGCGCGAGCACATGATCCCGAAGGAAAACCTGCGCGTCGGCGACCGGGTGCGCGCCTGGGTGATGAAGATCGACCGCGGCGCGCGCGGCCCGCAGCTGGTGCTGTCGCGCACCGCGCCGCAGTTCATCATGAAGCTGTTCGAGCTCGAGGTGCCCGAGATCGAGGAAGGGCTGCTCGAGATCAAGTCGGCGGCGCGCGACCCGGGCGTGCGCGCCAAGATCGCCGTGCACACCAACGACCGCCGCATCGACCCGATCGGCACCTGCGTCGGCATGCGCGGCTCGCGCGTGCAGGCGGTAACCCAGGAGCTGGCCGGCGAGCGCGTCGACATCGTGCTCTGGTCCGCCGATCCCGCGACCTTCGTCATCGGCGCGCTGGCGCCCGCCGAGGTGAGCTCGATCCTGGTCGACGAGGAGAAGCACGCCATGGACGTGGTGGTCGACGAGGAGAACCTCGCCATCGCCATCGGCCGCAGCGGCCAGAATGTCCGCCTCGCCTCCGAGCTCACGGGCTGGACCATCAACCTGATGACCGAGGAGGAGTCGACCAAGAAGCAGGAGGAGGAGAGCACGCGGGTCAAGAAGCTGTTCATGGAGAAGCTCGACGTCGACGAGGAGGTGGCCGAGATCCTGATCCACGAGGGCTTCTCGACGCTCGAGGAGGTC
The DNA here is from genome assembly GCA_016177575.1 of Betaproteobacteria bacterium. GTDB lineage: Bacteria > Pseudomonadota > Gammaproteobacteria > Burkholderiales > SG8-39 > RBG-16-66-20. The sequence continues at coordinate 15,313 of JACOVA010000109.1, read as the reverse complement.
GCCTACGTGCCGATCAACGAGATGCTCGAGATCGAAGCGTTCGACGAGAACACGGTGAACGAGCTGCGCAGCCGCGCGCGCAATGCGCTGCTGGTGCAGGCGATCGCGAGCGAGGAAAGCATCGACGGCGTGGACCAGGACCTGCTGCAGCTCGAGGGCATGGACAACCAGCTCGCGGCCAAGCTTGCCTCGCACGGCGTCAAGTCGCGCGACAATCTCGCCGACCTGGCGGTCGACGAGCTCTCGGAGATGACGGGCGTGGACGAGGAGCGCGCGAAGAAGCTGATCATGGCGGCGCGCGCGCACTGGTTCGGCGACGAACAGGGCAAGGAGGCGGCGTAAGTGGCCCAGACGAGCGTCGCCCAGTTCGCGAGCGAGCTGAAGGTTCCGCCTTCGGTGCTGCTCGAGCAGTTGCGCGCCGCCGGCGTGGAGAAGCGTGTTCCCGAGGATTCGCTCACCGAGCAGGACAAGTCGAGGCTGCTCGAGTACCTGCGCCGCGCGCACGGCTCGATCGAGTCGAAGAACAAGATCACGCTCACCCGCAAGCAGACCAGCGAGATCAAGAAATCCGACGCCACCGGCAAGGCGCGCACCATCCAGGTCGAGGTGCGCAAGAAGCGGGTGTTCGTGAAGCGCGATCCTTCCGAGCTCGCGGCCGCAGCCACCGCGGCGGAAATGCCGCCGCCGGTGCCCGCAGGGCCCGACCCGCGCGAGCTGCAGCTGCGCGAGGAGGAGCAGAAACGCCAGCAGCAGCTGTCCGAAATCCAGGCCAGCGAGCTGCGCGAGAAGCAGGAGCGCGAGCGGCGCGAAGCGGAGCTGAAAGCGGCCGAACGCGAGGCGCCGGCCCAGCCGCCGGTCGTCGCCGCGGCCACCGACGGCACGCTGCACGCGCCAAAGGCGGGCGAGCCAAAGGCCGAGAAGAAGGCGAAGAAGGTCAAGCAGACGACCATCCTCAGGGACGACTCGGTGCGCCGGCGCACGATCAAGACGCGCGGCGACATGGGCGGGGGCGTCGCGGGCTGGCATGGCCGCGGCGGCGCGCGCCACCGCGCCGCGGTGCAGGCGGGCGCCGAGCCGGCCTTCGCCCAGCCCGCGGAGCCGATGGTGCGCGAGATCGCGGTGCCCGAGACGATCACGGTGGGCGAGCTCGCGCACCGCATGGCGGTCAAGGCCGCCGAGGTCATCAAGGTGCTGATGAAGCTCGGCAGCATGGCGACCATCAATCAGGTCCTCGATCAGGAGACGGCGATGATCGTGGTCGAGGAGATGGGGCACAAGGCGAAGCCAGCCAAGCTCGACGACCCCGAGGCCTATCTCACCGATAGCGGGGCGCACGACGCCGCCGCGCAACTGGCGCGGCCGCCGGTGGTCACGGTGATGGGGCACGTCGATCACGGCAAGACCTCGCTGCTCGACTTCATCCGCCGCACCAAGGTGGCGGCCGGCGAGGCGGGCGGCATCACGCAGCATATCGGCGCCTATCATGTGGAAACTCCGCGCGGCGTGGTGACGTTCCTCGACACGCCCGGTCACGAGGCCTTCACCGCAATGCGCGCGCGCGGCGCCAAGGTCACCGACATCGTGGTGCTGGTGGTCGCCGCCGACGATGGCGCCATGCCGCAGACCATCGAGGCGATCAACCACGCCAAGGCGGCGGAGGTTCCGCTGGTGGTGGCGATCAACAAGATCGACAAGCACGAGGCCAACCCGGAGAAGGTCAGGCAGGACCTGCTTGCGCACGGCGTGGTGCCGGAGGACCTGGGCGGCGAGTCGCCGGTGGTTCTGGTTTCGGCCAAGACCGGCCAGGGGATCGACGCGCTGCTCGAGCAGGTGCTGCTGCAGGCGGAGGTGAGGGAGCTCAAGGCCCCGGTGGAGGCGCCCGCGAAGGGCGTGGTGATCGAGGCGCGCCTGGACAAGGGCCGCGGCCCGGTGGCGACGCTGCTGGTGCAATCCGGGACGCTCAAGCGCGGCGACGTGGTGGTGGCAGGGGCGGTGTACGGGCGTGTGCGCGCGATGCTCGACGAGAACGGCAAGCCGGTGCAGAGCGCCGGCCCGTCGATCCCGGTGGAGATCCAGGGCCTGTCCGACGTTCCGCGCGCCGGCGAGGAGATGGTGGCGCTCGCCGACGAGCGCAAGGCGCGCGAGATCGCGCTTTTCCGCCAGGGCAAGTACCGAGACGTGAAGCTCTCCAGGCAGCAGGCGGCCAAGCTCGAGAACATGTTCGAGCAGATCGGCGAGGGCGGCAGGAAGACCCTCGCGCTCCTGATCAAGGCCGACGTGCAGGGCTCGCAGGAGGCGCTCGCGCATGCGCTGACGCGGCTGTCGACGGACGAGGTCAAGGTCAGCGTGGTGCACGCGGGCGTGGGCGGCATCACGGAGTCGGACGTCAACCTGGCGATGGCGTCGCGCGCGGTGATCGTTGGCTTCAATACGCGCGCGGATTCCACCGCGCGCAAGCTGATCGAGTCAGCCGGCGTGGACGTGCGCTATTACAACGTGATCTACGACGCGGTCGAGGAGATCAAGGCTGCGCTCTCCGGCATGCTCGCCCCGGAGCGCAAGGAGCAGGTCATCGGCATGGTCGAGGTGCGGCAGGTATTCCGCATCTCCAAGGTCGGCACCGTCGCCGGCTGCTACGTCCAGGAGGGCCTGGTGAAGCGCGGCGCGCAGGTGCGCGTGCTGCGCGACAACGTGGTCATCCACACCGGCGACATCGACTCGCTCAAGCGCTTCAAGGACGACGTGCGCGAGGTCAAGGCCGGGTTCGAGTGCGGCATGTCGCTGAAGAGCTTCCAGGACCTCAAGGAAGGCGACCAGTTCGAGGTGTTCGAGGTCCTCGAGGTGGCGCGCACCCTGTGACGGGCAGGAGGGTCACGCAGTGACCCGGGGCCGGCCGCGCAAGGTGGCCGACGTCATCCAGCGCGAGCTGTCAGACCTGCTGCGCCGCGAAGTGCGCGACCCGCGCATCGGCATGGTGACGCTGACCGCAGTCGACGTCTCGCCCGATCTGTCGCACGCCAAGGTGTTCTTCACCGTCCTCGACAACGCGAAGCAGCAGGAGACGAGCGACGCCCTGCAGCGTGCCGCCGGCTTCCTGCGCTCGCAGCTCGCGCACCGTATCAAGCTCTATGTCACCCCCGAGCTGCGCTTCGTCTACGACGAATCGATCGAGCGCGGCGACCACCTGTCACAGCTGATCGACAGCGTGCGCTCGAAGCGGTAGCGCGCGGCATGCGGCGCCGGCGGCTGGACGCGGTTCTGCTCCTCGACAAGCCCGTCGGCTTGAGCTCGAGCGCCGCGCTGCAGGTGGCGAAGCGCCTGCTCGAAGCGCGCAAGGCGGGACATGCGGGCACGCTCGATCCGCTCGCCTCCGGGCTGCTGCCCGTGCTCTTCGGTGAGGCGACGAAATTCGCGCAGTTCGCGCTCGGCTCGAGCAAGCAGTACCTCGCGCAGCTCAGGCTGGGGATCGCCACCGACACCGGCGACGCCGAGGGAAAAGTGGTGACGCGCCGGCCGGTGCGGGTGGACGAAGCGCAGCTCGCGCGCGCGCTCGAGCGCTTCAGGGGCGCGATCGAGCAGGTGCCGCCGATGTTCTCCGCGCTCAAGCACGCCGGGCAGCCGCTCTATGCGCTGGCGCGGGCCGGGCGCTCGGTCGCGCGCGCCGCACGCAAGGTGACGGTGCACGAGCTGGAGCTGCTCGAGCGCCGGGAAGATCTGCTTCGTCTCCGCATCGTCTGCAGCAAAGGCACCTACATCCGGCAGCTTGCCGCCGATCTCGGCGCCGAGCTCGGCACCGGCGCGCATGTCGAAGCGCTGCGCCGCACCGCGGTCGGTGGCTTCAGGATCGAGCAGGCCGCGAGCCTGGACGCGCTGCAGGCAATGGGGGAGGAGGCGCGCAGCGCCCGCCTGCTGCCCCCGGACAGCCTGCTGGCGGAACTGCCGCGGCTCGATCTCGAGCCCGGCGGCGCGGAACGCTTCCTGAGCGGCCGCGTGGTGGCGGTGCAGGCGAGCGGCAGCGGCCCTTGCCGCGTCTACCGGAACGGCGAGCAGCTGCTCGGCATCGGCGAGCGCGGCCCGGACGGGCTGCGGCCCCGCAGACTGATTGCAAGAGGCTGAAATCGCAAGAAAAACTTGTCGGTCCGGCGCAATCTCGGCTAGAATGCCGGCCTCACACACGGAAGCCAAGAGAGAGAAGAGAGTATGAGTTTGCAGGTTGCGCAAAAAGCGCAAGTGGTGAAGCAGTACCAGCGCGCCGGCAACGACACCGGCTCGCCTGAAGTTCAGGTCGCGCTCCTCACCGAGCGCATCAACGGCCTGGCCGAGCACTTCAAGGCCCACGTCAAGGACTTTCATTCGCGCCGCGGCCTGCTCAAGCTGGTGAGCCAGCGCCGCAAGCTGCTCGACTACCTGAAGCGCAAGGACGCGGACAAGTACCGCTCGATCATCGAGCGGCTCGGACTGCGCAAGTAAACGCCCTTTTTTTTTGCCGGATGCCGCAGCAACGGACGCTCATCGCCAGGGTGAGCGTTTTTCGTTCGCCTCCCCACATCGAGGAATTCCATTGAACCCGTTCAAGAAGACATTCACCTACGGCTCGCACCAGGTCTCGCTCGAGACCGGCGAGATCGCCCGCCAGGCGCACGGCGCCGTCGTATGCACCATGGACGACACCGTCGTCCTCGCCGCGGTCACGGCGTCGAAGACCGCGAAAGCCGGGCAGAGCTTCTTCCCGCTGACCGTCGATTACGCCGAAAAAACCTACGCCGCGGGCAAGATTCCGGGCGGCTTCTTCAAGCGCGAAGGGCGCCCGACCGAGAAGGAAACGCTGACCTCGCGCCTCATCGACCGGCCGATCCGGCCGCTGTTTCCGGACGGCTTCTACAACGAAGTGCAGGTCGTGGCGCAGGTCCTGTCGCTCAATCCGGAGGTTGACGCGGACGTCCCGGCGATGATCGCGGTCTCGGCGGCGCTCACCCTGTCGGGCGTGCCGTTCAACGGCCCGATCGGCGCCTGCCGCGTCGGCTACCTGAACGGCGCGTACGTGCTCAACCCCACGCTCTCGCAGCTGAAGGAATCGCAGCTCAACCTCGTGGTGGCCGGCACCGGCCAGGGCGTGCTGATGGTCGAGTCGGAGGCGCTGGAATTGCCCGAGGACGTGATGCTGGGCGCGGTGACGTTCGGCCACGAGCAGATGCAGGCGGCGATCAACGCCATCGAGGAGCTGGCGGAGGTCGCGGCCAAGCCGGCCTGGGACTGGCAGGCGCCGGCCAGGGACGAGGCGCTGGCGGCGAAGATCGCCGAGCTCTCGGAGGCCGAGCTGCGCCAGGCCTTCGCCATGCGGCAGAAGAGCGCCCGCGCGGCGGCGATCGACGCGATCTGGAAGCGCGTGTTCGAAGCGGTCGGCGCCGGGACCGAAGGCGGCCCCGACACCAATACCGTAAAGGACCTGTGCTTCGCGGTCGAGTCGAAGATCGTGCGCAACCAGATCCTGGACGGCGAGCCGCGCATCGACGGCCGCGACACGCGCGCGGTGCGCCCGATCGCGATCCGCGTCGGCGTGCTGCCACGTACGCACGGCTCGGCGCTGTTCACGCGCGGCGAGACCCAGGCGCTGGTGACGGTGACGCTGGGCACCGGACGCGACGAGCAGATCATCGATGCGCTCGCCGGGGAGTACCGCGAGCGCTTCATGTTCCACTACAACATGCCGCCGTACGCCACGGGCGAGACCGGCCGATATGGATTCACCAAGCGCCGCGAGATCGGCCATGGCCGGCTCGCCAAGCGCTCGCTGGTGGGCATGCTGCCGCCGGCGACGGAATTCGGCTATTCGCTGCGCGTGGTCTCGGAGATCACCGAATCGAACGGCTCCTCCTCCATGGCCTCGGTGTGCGGCGGCAGCCTGGCGCTGATGGACGCCGGGGTGCCGATCAAGGCGCACGTCGCCGGCGTGGCGATGGGCCTGATCAAGGAAGGCAACCGCTTCGCCGTGCTGACCGACATTCTGGGCGACGAGGACCACCTCGGCGACATGGACTTCAAGGTCGCAGGCACCGAGCAGGGGCTGACCGCGCTGCAGATGGACCTCAAGATCGAGTCCATCAACCAGGGCATCATGCAGGTCGCGCTCGCGCAGGCGCGCGAGGCGCGCCTGCATATCCTGCAGCAGATGAAGCAGGCCATCGAAGGCTCGCGCTCCGAGCTCTCGAGCTTCGCGCCGCGCATCATCAAGATCAAGATCAACCCGGACAAGATCCGCGACGTGATCGGCAAGGGCGGGGTGGTGATCCGCGGCATCCAGGAGGAGACCGGCACGACGATCGAGATCGAGGACGACGGCACCATCTCGATCGCCTGCGTCGCGGCCGAAGGCGGCGAAGCGGCCAGGAAGCGCATCCAGGAGCTGACCGCGGACGTCGAGGTCGGCAAGGTCTACGAAGGCACGGTGCTGCGGCTGCTCGATTTCGGCGCCATCGTGCAGCTGCTCCCGGGGCGCGACGGCCTGCTGCACATCTCGCAGATCAGCCACGAGCGCGTCAACGCCGTGTCCGATCACCTCAAGGAAGGTCAGTCGGTAAAAGTCAAAGTGCTTGAGGCCGACGACAAGGGCCGGGTGCGGCTCTCGATGAAAGCCGTCAATCCGCAGGAAACCGCTAAATCGGGATAACCGCTATTTCGCGACTTGCCGCTCGCGCATCTCGTCGAGCGTCTTGCAGTCGATGCACAGGGTCGCGGTCGGGCGCGCTTCCAGGCGCTTGAGCCCGATCTCGACCCCGCAGCTCTCGCAGTAGCCGTACTCGTTGGCGTCGATGCGCGCGATGGTCTCGTCGATCTTCTTGATCAGCTTGCGCTCGCGGTCGCGGTTGCGCAGCTCGAGCGCCATGTCGGACTCCTGGCTGGCGCGGTCGTTCGGATCGGCGAACACGGTCGCCTCGTCCTGCATGGTATGCACCGTGCGGTCGATCTCCTGGGAAAGCTCGGCCTTCAGGCTCTCCAGGATCTTGCGGAAATGCGAGCGCTGCTTCGCGTTCATGTAGTCCTCGCCCTTCTTCGGGGCGTAGGGCGCGAAGCTCTTGCGGGTCAACTCCACCGGCATTCTGCCGCCTGGCCTGAAAAAACGAAGGACGCTTTGTAGCAGAAAAGCCCCCCTGCCGCAAGCCGAAAAGGGGTATCATGGCGCCCATTTTTGACGGCATTGCGCGGGGTGTGGCGCAGCCTGGTAGCGCGCCTGCTTTGGGAGCAGGATGTCGGGAGTTCAAATCTCTCCACCCCGACCAGGCTTGCCCGGCAGGCAGCGCCCGAAGCCGGTTCTGCCCGTAGCTCAACCGGATAGAGCACCAGCCTTCTAAGCTGGGGGTTGTGGGTTCGAGTCCCGCCGGGCAGGCCAGAGGATCTCGCACGACGGTGGCCGTAGCTCAAGGGTAGAGTCCCGGATTGTGATTCCGGTTGTTGTGGGTTCGAGTCCCATCGGCCACCCCATTTTTCCCCTCCAATGCGCGTCGAACGCGAGATCAAGTTCCGGCTCACGCCGGCTGCCGCGCGGCGGCTGTGGCGCACGGTGCGCTTCGTGTCCGCGCCGCTGCGCCGGCAGGTCGTCGGCGTGTACTACGACACGCCCGGCGCGCGGCTGCGGCGCGCCGCGGTCGGCTTGCGCCTGCGGCGCGAAGGACGGCGCTGGCTGCAGACTTTCAAGGCCGACGCCGGCACGCACGCCGGGCTGGCGGCGCGCGCCGAGTGGGAGCTCGCGGCGCCGCGGCGCCGGCTCGAGATCGAGTCGTTTCCGCGCGAGTCGATCATGGCGGCGACCGGCCTGGATCTGCGCCGGCTCGCGCCCAAGCTCAAGCCCCTGTTCGAGACCCGCGTCACGCGGCGCTGCGGACTGGTCGATCTGGGCGGCGGCGCGCGCGCCGAGTTGAGCGTCGACCGGGGGCGGATCTGCGCCGCGCGCCGGCAGTTGCCGCTGCTCGAGCTCGAGCTCGAGCTCAAGACCGGGGGCCCTGAGCGCCTGATCCGCTTCGCGGAGAAGCTGGCGCGGCCGCTCGGCCTGGAGCTCGAGTTCGAGAGCAAGGCGCAGCGCGGCTACCGGCTCGCCGCGGGCGACGCGGCCGAAGTGCCGCAGAAATGGTCGCGCCCCGCGGTGGGCGAGGCAGCGACGCCGGGCGAGGCGTTCGCGGCGCTGTTCGGCGCCGCGCTGCGCCAGGCGGGGGCGAACGCGCGCGGCGTGCTCACCGCGAGCGATCCGGAGTTCCTTCACCAGATGCGCGTGGGCCTGCGCCGCCTGCGCTCGCTGCTGCGCGCCTACCGGGGCGTGGTGTCGCGCAAGCAGGCGCGGCCGATCGCGCGCGCGCTGCGCCGCGTGGTCCCGCCTCTGGGCGCCGCGCGCGACTGGGACGTTTTCTGCCAGTGGCTCGCCGGTGAGGCGAAGGCTGCGGATGCGGGCGCGGCGGAAGTGCGCGCGGTGCTGCTGCGCGCGCGCAAGCGCCGTAGCGCGGCGCGGCGCGCTGCGCGCGACATGGTCGCGTCGTGGACGTTTCAGCGGCTGCTGCTGCGCGCGCTGCGCTGGCTGACGAACGCCCCCTGGGCCATGCGCAGTGAAGCGCGCGAAGCCCCTCTGCAGCAGTTCGCGCGCGCTGCGCTCGAGAAGCTGCACCGCAAGACCGTCGAGCACGCGCACGGCATCGACTGGGAGGACGTCAAGCGGCGCCACGCGCTGCGCGTCAAGGTGAAGCGGCTGCGCTACGCCAGCGGCTTCTTCGCCGGCAGCTTTGCGCAGGCGGAGACGCGTCCCTACATCAGGCGCCTGCAGAGCCTGCAGGACATCCTGGGCGAGCTGAACGACGTGGCGGTGGCGCGCCGCTTTCTCGCCGAGATCGTGCCGCGCGGCCCGCTCGCCGGCAGCCGGGCGGGCGCGCGCCTGCGCCGTGCGCTCGCCGCGCGCGAGCGCGCGCTCATCGCTTCGCTCGAACCGGCGTGGCGCGCCTTCCGCAAGCGCAAGCCTTTCTGGCAGGCGGCGCTGCCGGAAGCTGCTCGCGCTCGAGGATGAACACGCTGCCTGGGTCGCTCGTTTCCGGCCAGGCAAATTCGAGGCTCGGGCAGGCGCGCTCCAGCGCCTCGCGGTTGCCTCCGATCTCGCACACCAGCAGCCCCTCGGGCCTGAGCCGCCCGCGAGCCTCGCCAATGATTTTCCGAACGAAGAGCAGACCATCTCTGCCGCCGGCGAGCGCACGCGCGGGCTCGTGGCAGTATTCCTTTGGCAGCCTGCGCATCGAGCGCGCGGTCACATAGGGCGGGTTGCAAACGATGAGGTCGTACTTCCGGTCGCCGAGGGATGAGAAAAGATCCGATTCGACCAGGCGGATGCGCTCTTTCATCCTGTGGCGGTTCACATTCTTCCGCGCCACGGCGAGCGCGGCGCGCGAGAGGTCCGCAGCGTCGACACGGGCCTTCGGGAAGGTCAGGGCGAGCAGGACCGCAAGGCAGCCGGATCCGGTGCAAAGGTCGAGCGCCCGCTTCGGCTCGCGCCTGAGCCACGGGCTGAGCCGGTCGCGCAGAAGCTCGGCGATGAACGAGCGGGGTACGACGACCCGTCGATCGACGTAGAACGAATGCTCGCCCAGCCAAGCTTCGTTCAGCAGATAGGCAAGGGGAATACGCTCACGGATGCGCCGTCGAATCAAGGTTTCGATTCGCTTTTTGCCCTTGACTGCGGCAACAAGCCAGGCGGCCTCTTCCCTTGCATCGCGCGTGCCGTGCCCGTAGTGCAGGCGGGCACGCGCGAAGCGGCGTGCGATATCGCCGAGCTTCAAGGAAGGAGGGCGCGCAGGACGTCGAGATAGATGCGCGGCAGCTGCTCGAGCGCGCCGAGGTCGATGTGCTCGTTCAGCTTGTGGATGCTCGCATTGACCGGGCCGAGCTCGAGCACCTCGGGGGAGATCTCGACAATGAAGCGCGCGTCCGAGGTGCCGCCGGTGGTGGAGAGCTCGGCCCGCCGGCCGGTGTGGCGCCGGCAGATCTCGAGCACGGTCTGCGCCAGCTTGCCTTGCGCGCTGAGGAAAGGGCGCGCGCCGAGCACCCATGAAAGCGAATAGTCCAGGCCGTGCTTGCTCAGGATCGCTTCGACGCGCTGCATGAGCGCGGCATCGGTACTCGCGGTGGAGAAGCGGAAGTTGAAATCCACCTCCACGCTGCCCGGGATCACGTTGCCGGCACCGGCGCCGGCGTGGATGTTCGATACCTGCCAGGTGGTCGGCGGGAAGCTCTCGTTGCCTGGGTCCCATTGCGTCTTCGCCAGCTCGGCGAGGGCCGGCGCAAGCTGGTGCACCGGGTTGCGAGCGAGGTGCGGGTAAGCGACGTGTCCCTGGATGCCGCGCACCGTCAGCCGTCCGGACAGCGAGCCGCGGCGGCCGTTCTTGAGCATGTCGCCGAGGGCGTCCACCGAGGTGGGCTCGCCGACGATGCAGTAGTCCATGGTCTCGCCGCGCGCTTTCAGCGTCTCCACGACCTTTGCGGTGCCGTCGAGCGCCGGACCTTCCTCGTCGGAGGTGAGAAGAAAGGCGATCGAGCCCGAATGGTCGGGTCTTTCCTGCAGGAATATTTCCGTCGCGACGACGAAGGCGGCGATCGAGGACTTCATGTCGGCGGCGCCGCGCCCGTAGAGCCTGCCGTCGCGCACCGTCGGCACGAAAGGATCGGAATGCCACTCGGCGAGCGGCCCGGTCGGCACCACGTCGGTATGGCCGGCGAAGCAGAGCAGCGGCCTGCCGGCGCCGCGGCGCGCCCAGAGGTTGTTCACCTCGCCGAAGCGCATCGGCTCGCAGCGGAATCCGGCGCGCTCGAGCCGCTCCGCGATCAGCGCCTGGCAGCCGCCGTCCTCGGGGGTGACCGAGCGGCGGCGGATCAGCTGCTGCGCGAGTTCGAGGGCTCCCTGCAAACCCGGGGCCGCGTCAGGCGTTGACGTCGATCTTGAAGTCGGCGAAGGAGCCGGTGGCCGAGAGCGCGTCCTTCTTGTCGTCCTTCTTGTCGCCGGCGGCGGGCACGGACACGCTGCCGGAGGAGATCTGGCCGGCGGTCGCCTGGTTGATCAGCCACAGCATGTTGGTGGCCGAGTCCGCGTTCGCCATGCATTCCTCCTGCGTGATGGCGCCGTCCATGAACATCTTGAACAGCGACTGCTCGAAGGTCTGCGAGCCGGGGGCCATGCTCTTTTCCATCGCTTCCTTGATCTCGTTGATGTCGCCCTTCTCGACCAGCTCGGCGATGTGGCGCGTGTTGAGCAGGACCTCGACCGCCGCCTTGCGCGCGCCGGTCTTCGTGCGCACCAGCCGCTGCGAGACGATCGACTGCAGCGAAGCCGACAGGTCGAGCAGCAGGGTCGGCCGGTTCTCGAGCGGGTAGAAGCTGATGATCCGGTTCATGGCGTGGTAGCTGTTGTTGGCGTGCAGCGTGGCCAGGCACAGGTGGCCGGATTGCGCGTACTGCAGCGCCGCCGACATCGTGTCCTTGTCGCGGATCTCGCCGATCAGTATGCAGTCGGGCGCCTGGCGCAGGGCGTTCTTGAGCGCGATCGTGAACTGCTTGGTGTCGGTGCCGACCTCGCGCTGGTTGACGATCGATTTCTTGTTCAGGAACACGAATTCGACCGGATCCTCGAGCGTCAGGATGTGGCCGGACTTCTGCCCGTTGCGGAAGTCAAGCATCGCCGCCAGCGAGGTCGATTTCCCCGACCCGGTCGCGCCGACCATCAGGATCAGCCCGCGCTTCTGCATGATGATCTCTTTCAGGACCTCGGGCAGCCCCAGCGTGTCGAGCGGCGGCACCGACCCCGGGATGTAGCGCACCACCACCGCGGGCGAGCCCTTCTGGCGGAAGGCGCTGATGCGGAAGCTGCCGACCCCCTCGAGCGCGTAGCCGGTGTTCAGCTCCCACTCGTCCTCGTATTCCCTGATCTGGCGCTCGGTGAGGATCTCGTAGAGCAGCTGCTTGACCGCGTCCCCGGTCAGGACGGTCTGATTCACGGGCATCGCGACGCCGTTGATCTTGATGTTGATCGGCGCCCCGACCGACAGGAATATGTCCGAGGCCTTCTTATCGGCCATCACCTGGAACAGACGCTTCATCGCCGACATGGGGTTCTCCCTTGATAGCCCTATCCCGCTAGTTTAATCCCCGCGCAGCAATTCGTTGAGGCTGGTCTTGGCGCGGGTCTTCGCATCCACCCGTTTGACGATTACTGCACAGTATAGGGCGCAGCCGCGGTCGCCGGAGGGCATGGTGCCGGGCACCACGACCGAGCCGGCGGGAACGCGGCCGTAGAGGATTTCGCCGCTCCCGCGGTCGAAGATCCTGGTGCTCTGGCCGATGAACACGCCCATCGACAGCACGCTGTTCTCCTCGACGATCACGCCTTCCACCACCTCGGAGCGCGCGCCGATGAAGCAGTTGTCCTCGATCACCACCGGCCCCGCCTGGACCGGCTCGAGCACGCCGCCGATGCCGACGCCGCCCGAAAGATGCACGTTCCTGCCGATCTGCGCGCAGGAGCCGACGGTGGCCCAGGTGTCCACCATCGTGCCTTCGTCCACGTAGGCGCCGATGTTGACGTAGCAGGGCATGAGCACGACGTTCTTCGCGATATAGGCGCCGCGGCGCGCCATCGCGGGAGGAACCACCCGAATTCCCGTCTTGTTGAATTCTTCCTGAGTGAACGAGCCAAACTTGGACGAAACCTTGTCGTAGTAGCGCGTGGCGCCGCCTTCCATGACCCGGTTGTCCTCGATGCGGAACGACAGCAGCACCGCCTTCTTGAGCCACTGGTGCGTGATCCAGCCGGCGGCGGTCTTTTCCGCCACGCGCAGCCTGCCCGCGTCGAGGCCCGCGATCGCCTCCTCGACCGCCCCGCGCAATGCCCGCGGCGCGTTCGCCGGGCTGAGGGAAGCACGGCCTTCCCAGGCTTCTTCGATGACGCTTTTCATAGGCTCCTGGCGAACTGCACCATGCGCTGCACGGCTTCGACGCAATCCGCGAGCGGCGCGACCAGCGCGACGCGCACGTGGTTCCTCCCCGGGTTCACGCCGCCGGATTCGCGGGCGAGAAAGCTCCCCGGCAGCACCAGCACATTATATTGTCGGTGCAGCCGGCGGGCGAACTCGGCGTCGTCGCTGGGGGTAGGCAGCCAGAGGTAGAAGCCGCCTTCGGGCTTTTCCGTCTGCAGCGACGTTTTTTCGAGCAAGGGCAGGACCGCCGAGAACTTGGCGGCATACAGCCGCCGGTTCTCCCGCACGTGCGCTTCGTCTCCCCAGGCTGCGATCGAGGCGCGCTGCACCGCGATGCTCATGGCCGAGCCGTGATAGGTGCGGTAGAGCAGGAATTGCGCCAGCAGCCCCGCGTCACCGGCGACGAAGCCCGAGCGCATCCCCGGCGCGTTGGAGCGCTTCGACAGGCTCGAGAACACGACCAGGCGCGCATAGCCCGCGCGCCCGAGCCGCTGCGCGGCAGCGAGCGCCCCCAGCGGCGGCTGCGCCTGGTCGGGGTAGATCTCCGAGTAGCACTCGTCGGCGGCGACGACGAAGCCGTGCGCGTCGGACAGCTCGAACAGTTCCCGCCATTCTTCCAGCCGCAGCACGCGTCCGGTCGGATTGCCCGGGGAGCAGACGAAGGCGAGCTGTACGCCGCGCCAGTCGAGCTCGCCGAAGCCCATGCCGTCGTTCAGGAACACCGGGGTGGCGCCGGCGAGCAGCGCCGCACCTTCGTAGATCTGGTAGAACGGATTGGGACACGCGACTTTCGCCGTCGCGCCCGGATCGATGATCGCCTGGGCAAAAGCGAACAGGGCCTCGCGCGAACCGTTGACCGGCAGCACCTCGGTCGCGGGATCGGGTGGCGGGATCGCGTAGCGCCGCTGCAGCCAGCCGGCCACCGCCGCGCGCAGCTCGGGCAGCCCGAGCGTGCGCGGATAGACCGCGAGACCGTCGAGCGCTCCGCAGAGCGCGTCCTTGACCAGCGCCGGAGTAGGGTGCTTCGGCTCGCCGATCGACAGGTCGATCGGCCGCAGCGCCGGGTTCGGCGTCACGCCGGCGAGCAGTGCGCGCAGCCTGTCGAAGGGGTACGGCTGGAGCGAGGAAAGCCTCGGATTCAAGTCGTAGCTTTCCAGCCCTTCTTGCGATGTTCCGCGACCACGGAGGTAAAGATTCCGCCGCGCACATTGAACTTCGCCGTGAGCCGGAGGTGGCGCGGCCGCAGCGCCCTCACCAGGTCATCGCAGATGCGGTTCGTCACCGCCTCGTGGAAGGCGCCCTGGTCGCGGTAGGACCAGATGTAGAGCTTGAGCGACTTCAACTCCACGCACAGGCGGTCGGGGACGTATTCGAGCGACAGCGTCGCGAAATCGGGCTGGCCGGTGAGCGGGCACAGGCAGGTGAACTCCGGGATCTCCATGGCGATCCGGTAGTCGCGGCGGGGCGACGGGTTGGCGAACGTCTGCAGGCGCTTGCTCGGGCGCGATGGCATCGGAAAAACTCGGGTACGCGGCGGAAACGGCGCGTGCAGATGGTATCATCTTCAAAACTCGAAGACGCTCAGTGCGGCTCACTCAGCTAAAGCTCTCAGGCTTCAAGTCTTTCGTCGATCCAACCTCCATCCACGTTCCCGGCCAGCTCGTCGGCATCGTCGGGCCGAACGGATGCGGCAAGTCCAACGTCATCGACGCGGTGCGCTGGGTCCTGGGAGAGTCGCGCGCCTCGGCGTTGCGCGGCGATTCGATGCAGGACGTGATCTTCAACGGCTCGGGCAACCGCAAGCCGCTCGCGCGCGCGGGCGTCGAGCTGATCTTCGATAATTCGCTCGGCCGCGCCGCCGGCCAGTGGTCGCGGTACGCGGAGATCTCGGTCAAGCGCGTGCTGCAGCGCGACGGCGAATCCTCCTACTACATCAACGGCACGCACGTCCGCCGGCGCGACATCACCGACATGTTCCTCGGCACCGGGCTCGGGCCGCGCGCCTACGCCATCATCGAGCAGGGAATGATCTCGCGCGTCATCGAGGCCAGGCCCGACGAGCTGCGCGTGTTCCTCGAGGAAGCGGCGGGCGTTTCGCGCTACAAGGAACGACGCAAGGAGACCGAGCACCGTCTCGCCGACACGCGCGAGAACCTGGCGCGCGTGAACGACATCCGCACCGAGCTCGCGACGCAGATCGAGAAGCTCGAAGGCCAGGCCAAGCTAGCCACGCGCTACAAGGAGATCCAGCAGGGGCTGCAGCTCAGGCAGCAGCTGCTGTGGTTGCTGCGCCGCAAGGACGCGGCTGCGGAGCGGGCGCG
>JACOVA010000018.1 GCA_016177575.1 Betaproteobacteria bacterium | reverse complement strand
GCGGTCTCCACGCGCAACCGGCTGGAGGGCCCGCCCAGGGAGTTCGTCTACGACCGGCTGGCGCATCCGCCGGCCATCTTCCGCCAGGAGAAGCTGAAGAACGACGTGCGTCTGCCGGCGGCCCGGCGTTTCGTTCTTGAAAAGAAACTGAATGAAATGTTCGAAGGCGAGGAAAGGCAGCTCGGCATCGTGGTGCAGGGCGGCCTCTACAACGGCCTGCTGCGCGCATTGCGGCTGCTGGGGCTCGCCGACGATTTCGGGCGCTGCCGGATACCGGTCTACGTGCTGAATGTCGTGTATCCGCTGGTTCCGGAAGAACTGGTTTCCTTTGCCAGCGCCAAGACCGCGCTGCTCGTGCTCGAGGAAGGCCAGCCCGAGTTCATCGAGCAGGAGATCGCAACCCACCTGCGGCGCGCCGACCTGCAGGCGAGGCTGCACGGCAAGGACCTGCTGCAGATGGCGGGCGAGTACACCGCCGAGCTGATGGTGCGCGGCCTGGCGCGATTCCTGAGCGAGCACGCCCCGCATCTGGACACGTCGGCGGGTTCTCTTTGGTCGAATTCGATTCAAGCAACCAGGGAAAAAGCGGCGGCGGTGCTCGGACCCATGCCCCAGCGCCCGCCGACCTTCTGCGTCGGCTGCCCTGAGCGGCCGGTGTTCTCGGCCATGAAGCTGGTGGCGCAGGACATCGGCCGGCCGCACGTGTCGATGGACGTCGGCTGCCACGCCTTCGCCTCGTTCGAGCCCTTCTCGCAGGGCAACACCCTGCTCGGCTACGGCATGAGCCTCGCCAGCGCGGCGGGCGTGGCGCCGCTGCAGGCGAAGCGGCCGGTGGCGGTGATGGGCGACGGCGGCTTCTGGCACAACGGCCTGCTCTCCGGCGTCGCCTCGAGCCTGATGAACAAGGGCGACGGCGTGCTCGTCATCATGAAGAACGGCTACGCCTCCGCAACCGGCACCCAGGAGCTGATTTCGACTCCACCCGAGGAGGCGCGCAAGCGCGCGATCGGCCAGAGCTCGACGCATGCCGACGCCACCATCGAGAGCACTCTGCGCGGCCTGGGAGTGAAATGGCTGCGCACGGTCGACAACTACGATGTCGGCGCGATGTCGAGGACTTACAAGGAGGCGATGACCACGGCCCAGAAGGGCCTCAAGGTGATCGTCGCCGAGGGCGAGTGTCAGCTCGAGCGCCAGCGAAGGCTGAGGCCTTTGGTTGCCAACGATCTGTCTGAAGGAAAAAGAACGGTTCGCGTGAAGTACGGCGTGGACGAGGACACCTGCACGGGCGACCACTCGTGCATCCGGCTCTCGGGCTGCCCGACGCTCACCGTCAGGGACAACCCCGATCCGCTGCGGCGCGACCCGGTGGCGACCGTGATCGAGGGCTGCGTGGGCTGCGGCCTGTGCGGCGAGAACGCGCACGCCGCGGTGCTGTGCCCGTCGTTCTACCGGGCGGAGGTCGTTCAGAATCCAGGAGGGTTTGACCGCTTTGTTTCCGCCTTTCGCAGTTCGATTCAAAGGCTTTTTTCGTGACAATCCCTGAAAGACCGATCACGATCCTGATCGCAGCGCTCGGTGGCGAGGGCGGCGGCGTGATGGCCGAATGGCTGATCGACGCCGCCGCCCAATGCGGCTATCCGGCGCAGAGCACCTCGATCCCCGGCGTGGCGCAGCGTACGGGCGCGACGACCTACTACCTGGAGATCTTTCCCGTCCGCAGGCAAGAGCTCAACGGCAAAGACCCCGTTCTCTCGCTGACGCCCAGCCCCGGCAACGTCGACGTGATGGTCTCCTCGGAGCTCGTGGAAGCCGGGCGCGCGATGCTGAACGGCTACGTCTCGCCCGAGCGCACGACGCTCATCGCGAGCACGCACCGCATCTACGCCACCGTGGAGAAGATGCAGATGGACGACGGCCGCTTCGACAGCCAGCGCGTGCTCGACGCCGCGCGCGCGCTGGCGAAGAAGTCGGTGCTGTTCGACATGCGCGCGCTCGCGCAGGAGAGCGGCACCGTGATCAACGCGGTGCTCTTCGGCGCCATCGCCGGCTCGGGCGCCCTGCCGCTGCCGCGCGCGGCCTGCGAGCAGGCGATCCGGCGCGGCGGGCGCGGAGCGAAAGCGAGCCTGCGCGGCTTCGCCGCCGGCTGCGAGATCGCCGCCGGCCGGCGCACGGCGCCGCAGCCGCCCGCGCCGCCGAAACGCGCGAGCGAGCTGGATGAGGTTGTGCGCCTTGGAATCGAAAGACTCGCCGATTATCAAGGCACGGCCTATGTGAATCTGTATAAGGAAAGGATTCAATCCTTTGCGAAGGGCGACCCCGGGCTCGCGGCCGAAGTCGCCCGCCAGCTCGCTCTGTGGATGAGCTATGAGGACATCATCCGCGTCGCCGACCTCAAGACGCGCGCCTCGCGCTTCGAGCGCGTGCGCCGCGAGGTCGGCGCGAAGCCAGGCGAGCCTGTGGTCGTCATCGACTACCTGAAGCCCGGCCTGGAAGAATTCGCTTCTTTGCTGCCTTTTTCCTTAGGTCACCGTCTCGTTCAGTGGGCCGAGAAAAACGGCAAGCTCGATGCCTATAACGTCGGCATGCACATCAAGACCTCGGGCGTGCTCGGCTTTTTGCTGACGCGCTCGCTCGCCTGGCTCAGGCCCTGGCGGCCGCATTCGTACCGCTACGCCGAGGAGCAGAAGCTGATCGGGCGCTGGCTGGGGCTGGTGCGCGATGCGGCTTCGAGGAGCGTGCCGCTCGCGCTCGAAATCGCCGCCTGCGCGGGGCTGCTCAAGGGCTACGGCGAGACGCACCGCCGCGGCAAGGCGAACTTCCTAGCCATTCTCGACGCGCTGGTGGAGAACCCGGCGACTGCCGACCCCGCCGCGCAGGCGCAGGCGATCCGCAAGGCGCGCGAAGCGGCGCTCGCCGATCCGGAGGGCAAGGCGCTCGGTAGCACCCTCGGCAAGCCGGTCACCTGGCTGAAGCCGGTTCCGAAGGGCTAGCGCCTTCAGCCCGGAAACGCGGACGGCGCGCCGTCGAGCCAGGCGCGGCCGTGGGCGTAGAGCGCCTCCACCGCCGGCCCCTTCAGCTGCGGCAGGTCGAGCTTGATGGTGAAGCCGAGCCTGGTCTGCAGGTAAGCGAGATGCCGGTAGCCCTCCGGAAAGCGCGCCAGCAACTGCGGGTCGAGGGCGAGCTTCGCCGCCGGGTCGACCGGGTCCATGCGGTCCTTCTCATAGATCGGCTGCCGGCGCACGATGGCCCATTTTTCTTTTCTTCTTTCGAAAAAGTCATAGAAACGGCCGGTGCAGACGACATCCACCGTCACGCCGTCCACCGCTCCGCGCTGGCTGATGGTCATCTTGGTCTGCGCGATCGCGCGCTCGCCCTTCATGTCGATGCTGGTGCCGCCGAGGAAGTGCAGGATGCTCACGCCCTTCTCGAACCCGGCCTTGCTCACCTCGATGAATTCTGGCGCGGGCCCCTGGAACCAGGTCGCGCTCATCCAGCCGTCGTCGTGCCACACCGTGCGGAAGCGCTCCCAGTCGCCGGCGTCGCGCCATAGCGCCCAGTTCTGCACCGCTTCGGCAATAGCGAGCTTGTCCAGTTCGGTGGCCATGGGGTCGAGACTTTATAATGCTTTCTTTGTGCCTGGAGCGGCAATGGCAAGCGTTCCGAAGCCCGAAACGGCGAGCGCGCGGCAGGAGTTCTACCGGCGCCTCGACCGGGACAACCTGGCGCCGCTCTGGGAGGTGCTGCACGACCTGGTGATTCCGCAGCCGAAGCCGGCGACGCTGCCGGCGCTGTGGAAATACCGCGACATCCGCCCGTACATCATGGAATCCGGCCGCCTGATCAGCGCGCGCGAGGCGGTACGGCGCGTGCTCATCCTCGAGAACCCGGGCCTGCGCGGCCAGTCGGCGATCACGAGGAGCCTCTACTGCGGGCTGCAGCTCATCCTGCCGGGCGAGGTGGCGCCGAGCCACCGCCACACGCAGTCGGCGCTGCGCTTCATCGTCGAGGGCAGCGGCGCCTACACCGCGGTGGAAGGCGAGCGCACCACGATGCACCCCGGCGATTTCATCATCACGCCGGCGTGGACCTGGCACGATCACGGCAACCCGGGATCGGAGCCCGTGGTGTGGATGGACGGCCTCGACATCCAGATCGTGGCGCTGTTCGACGCCCAGTTCGCCGAGACCTACCCCGAGGAGATGCAGCCGGTCACCCGGAGCGAGGGCAGCTCGGCGGCGCGCTACGGCAGCAACCTCGCGCCGCTCGATGCGATCGCGCCCTTCGGCAGGACTTCGCCCGTCTTCAGCTATCCCTATGCGCGCAGCCGCGAGGCGCTCGCGACGCTGGCGAAGAACGGCGACCCCGATCCCTGCCACGGCTGGAAGATGCGGTTCATCAACCCCTTGAGCGGCGGCCACGCCATGCCCACCATCGGCGCGTTCATCCAGCTGCTGCCGGCGGGAATGAAATCGGCGCGCTGCCGCTCTACCGACAGTACCGTGTACTCGGTGGCCGAGGGCACAGGCAAGGTGAAGATCGCGCATGCCGAGTTCGAGTTCGAGCCGCGGGACAGCTTCGTCGTGCCGTCGTGGCATGCCATGAGCGTCGAAGCCGCGGAGGAGTGCGTGCTGTTTTCCTACTCCGACCGGCCGGCGCAGCTCGCGCTCGGGCTGTGGCGCGAGCTGCGCGGCTGAGCGGCATGGCGAACGCCGCGTTCTACTCGCGCGAGTACAACAACCGCGAGCTGGTCCCCGAGCACCCGGCGTTCTTCGAGCGCTGGGCGCGCACTTCGGAGCAGGCGCGCGCGCGCATGGTGTGCTATCTCGACCGCCGCTACGGCGAGGCGCCGGGCGAGACGCTCGATCTGTTTCCGGCGCGCAAGGGCGACGGCAGCTGCATGATGTTCATCCACGGCGGCTACTGGCGCGCGCTCGACAAGAAGGACTTCTCCTTCCTCGCCCCCGCCTGGGTCGATGCCGGCGTCTCGCTCGCGGTGGTCAACTACGACCTGTGTCCCGCGGTGACGGTCGAGGAGATCGTGCGCCAGATGCTGCGCGCGGGCCGCTGGCTGTGGCTGCACGCGCAGGATTACGGCATGGACGAGGACCGGCTCCACGTCAGCGGCCACTCCGCGGGCGGGCACCTGGCGGCGATGCTGATGGCGGCGCTGTGGCCCGTGTTCGACGCCGGGCTGCCGCGCGACCTGTTCAAGGGAGGGCTCGCGGTGAGCGGCATCTACGACCTGCGGCCGCTCACCCAGGTGGACTGGCTGAACGGCGACCTGCGCCTGGACGAGCCGCAGGCGCTCAAGCTTTCGCCCGCATTCATGCCGGCGGCGACGCGCGCGCCGGTGATGACCTGCGTAGGCGGCCGCGAGAGTTCCGAGTTCCGGCGCCAGAACGCGCTGCTCGGCGCGCGCTGGCGCGGCGTGCTTGCGGGCGACATCCCGATGCCGGACGCCAATCATTTTTCAGTCGTCGACGCGCTGGCCGCGCCAGCGAGCGTTCTGTTCGCCGCGGCGCGCCGCCTGATGGGGCTCGACCGATGAACGAATTCCTCGCTCCGGGACGCTACGTCGACAGCGCGCACCCCGCCGTGGTGGATTTTTGCCAGAAAAACTCCCAGGGTAAAGACGCCAGGGAGCGTGCCGTATCCCTCTACTACGCGGTGCGCGACCGAATCCGCTACAACCCGTTCCTCGATTTCTCCACCGACGCGCCGTTCCGCGCCTCGCAATGCCTCGTCGCGGGCGAGGGCTTCTGCGTCGGCAAGGCGGCGCTGCTCGCGGCGAGCGCGCGCGTCGCCGGAATCGCGGCGCGGGTCGGCTTCGCCGACGTGAAGAACCATCTCACCACGGCCACGCTGCGCGCGCGAATGGGGACGGATCTCTTCATCTACCACGGCTTCACCGAGCTGCTGCTCGAGGGCAAGTGGATCAAGGCGACGCCGGCGTTCAACCTGGCGCTGTGCCAGCGCTTCCGCGTCAAGCCGCTCGAATTCGACGGCCGCGAGGACTCGATCTTCCATCCGTTCGACGAAGAGGACCGCCGCCACATGGAATACCTGCGCCTGCGCGGCAGCTACGCCGACGTCCCGGCCGAGGAAATAATGCAGGCGTTCCGCACCACCTATCCCGCGCTCTACGGCCTGGGCAGCGCGGCGGCGAAGGAGCGCTTCGGCTGAGTCCGCGGGAGCTGCTCGAGGCGAGCTTTCGCGCCGCGATCGCGGCCGCCGATCCCGCGCAGGTTGTTCCCCCCCATCTGCCGGCGCCGCCCGACGGCCGCACCCTGGTGCTCGCCGCGGGCAAGGCCGCGGCATCGATGGCGCTCGCGGTAGAGCAGCATTGGCCCGCCGACCGGAAGTTGTTTGGAATAGCGCTGACGCGCTACGGCCACGCGCTGCCGCTGGAGCGCATCCGCTGGGTGGAGGCGGCGCACCCGGTGCCCGACGAAGCCGGCGAGCAGGCGGCGCGTGAAATGCTCGGCGCGGCGCGCGCGGTAAAGCCCGCGGACCTGCTGCTGGCGCTCATTTCGGGCGGCGGCTCGGCGCTGCTGTCGCTGGCCGCCGAGGGCATCTCGATCGCCGATCTGCGCAAGGTCACGCGCGACCTGCTCGCGAGCGGCGCCACGATCCAGGAGATCAACACGGTGCGCAAGCACCTGTCGGCAGTCCACGGCGGCCGGCTCGCGGCCGCCTGCAGGGCGCCGGTGCACGCTCTGATCATCTCGGACGTCACCGGCGACGACCCCACGCATATCGCTTCGGGCCCCTGCGCGCCGGACCCGAGCACGTTCCAGGAGGCGGTCGACGTGCTCAACCGCTTCGACGTCAAGCCGCCGCGCGCCGTGCTCAGGCACCTGATCGCCGGCCTGCGCGGCGAGCGCGAGGAGACGCCCAAGCCCGGCTCCGAGGTGTTCCGCAAGGTCGAGAACCGCGTCATCGCGACCGCGCGCCGCTCGCTGGAGGCCGCGGCGCGGACATTCCGCGACCACGGGGTCGAGCCGGTGATCCTGGGCGACTCGGTCACCGGCGAGGCGCGCGAGGTCGCCAAGGTGATGGCAGCCCTCGTGCGCGAGATCCGTGCCCACGGCAGCCCGTTCAGGCCGCCGGTCGCCCTGCTCTCGGGCGGCGAGTGCACGGTGACCGTGCGCGCCCCGGGCGGCCGCGGCGGGCGCTGCGCCGAATTCCTGCTCGCGCTCGCGATCGAGCTCGGCGGCGCCGCCGAGGTGCACGCGCTCGCCGCCGACACCGACGGCATCGACGGCTCGGAGGACAACGCCGGCGCCCTGCTCGCCCCCGACTCGCTCGCGCGCGCGCGCGCGGACGGCATCGACGCGCGCAAGATGCTCGCGCTGCACGACAGCTACGGGTTTTTCTCTGCCCTCGGCGACCTGCTGGTCACCGGCCCCACGCGCACCAACGTCAACGACTACCGCGCGATCCTGATCAGCTGATCACGCGGTTTTCGCTGCGGCCTTCTTCTCGCCTTTCTTCTCGTCGCCCGCCTCGGCCGTAACCGGCTCGACCCGGTCCATGAGCGTGACGAGCGCGAGCGGCGCGTTGTCGCCTTTGCGGAAGCCGCTCTTCAGGATCCTCAGGTAGCCGCCGTTCCTCTTCGCGTAGCGTGGCCCCAGCTCGCCGAAGAGCTTGCTGACCGTGGCGCGGTCGCGCAGGCGGTTGTAGGCGAGGCGGCGATTGGCGAGGGAGGGCTTCTTG
>JACOVA010000003.1 GCA_016177575.1 Betaproteobacteria bacterium | reverse complement strand
TCGATGCCGGCGTGACGGAGAAAGGCGGTGACGGTCTGGTCGATCTGCTTCTTCAGCCAGCGCACCGACGCGTGCTCGCTCGCCAGGAAGTTCTGCTCCAGGTAGCGCGCGGTGTAGTCGGCCTCGCGCGCCTCCTGCTCGAGGATGTGCGCAGCCAGGCCCGCGGTCGGCTGCTCGAAGCCGGGCAGCCGGCGGCTCACGAGCATGGTCGGCCACACTCCGGTGAACGCCATGCGCGGTGTGGCGCTCATCGCGTCCCCGCTCCGGGGCCGCCATCGAGCTCGATGCGCAGCGCGACCCGCACCCAGGGCGCGCGGGCGAGGTGGACGCGGCTGCAGTGGCGCAGGTAGCCCGGCCACAGCATCAGCATGCCGGCAACGGGAGCCAGGGTGCGGGTCTCGTCGAAATTCGGATCGCCCTCGAGAGCGAACGCGTTGAAGCCGACGCGCGGGTCGAGCAGCGTTATATGGCTCGGCAGGCAGTCGCTGCGCAGGTGGTCGAGCTCCGGCGGCGCCGGCGCGTTGACGAAGTACAGGCCGGCGAGGTACGCACCGGGTTCGTTGCCGAGCTCGCGGTAGTGGCCGAAGCCGAGCGCCTCCAGGCGTCCGCTGAGCCGCCACCGCGGCGCCGGCTGCACGTGCACGTGCTCGAACCACTGACCGACCGCCGCCGCGATCCCTTCGCGCAGCCAGGCCACCGCGCGGTGGTCAACCTCGAACAGGTTGCCGGCGACCCCGGGTGGCGCAGCGAGATCGGCCAGCGCCCGGTTCGGCTCCTCGGCTCCGGGGAGCTGCAACTGTCCGACCCACGTCGGCCAGAGGGGAAAGATCTCGTCTCGGGCGGGCTCGCTCATCGCCGTCTCATATGTACCACACACGTGAGCGACGATTCTCGTGCGTCAAGCCTCGGGGTCGATGCAAAGGGCCGGCGATCGCCAGACCTTCAGATCACGCGCCCGGGGTTGAGGATGCCCTTCGGATCGAGTGCCTGCTTGAGGGTGCGCATGAGGGCGATCTCGGCCGGGCTGCGCGAGATCGGCAGCCAGGCTTTCTTCTCCAGCCCGATGCCGTGCTCGGCGGAGATCGCGCCGCCGATCTGCTCGAGCGGCGCGTAGACGATGCGCTCGACCGCGGGGCGCGCGTCCGCCGGCAGGCCGTCGGGGCTGATGACCAGGTGCAGGTTGCCGTCGCCCATGTGCCCGAACACGTAGGCGCGCACGTCCGGCCAGCGCGCGCGCAGGTCGGAGCTCACGCGCTCCACGTAGGCCGGCATGTCGGCAATCGGCAGCGACACGTCGAACGCGAACGGCAGGCCCCAGCGCGCGGTCTGCAGGACGTCGTCGCGCAACGCCCAGATCGCGGCGATTTCGGCCTGCGAGCGCGCGACCACGGCGTCGGCGACCAGTCCGTCTTGCACTGCCTTCTCGAACGCGGACTGGAAGCGCTCGCCGTCGCCCGCCGCGTCGCCGCCCATCGATTCGATCAGCACGTAATAGGGCGATCCGTGCGGCACCGGCGCGCGTCCCCTGGCCGGCGGCGTGGTCACGAGCTGGTAAAACTCCGGCCACATCACCTCGAAGGCCGAGAGCCCTCCGCCCAGCGAGCGATCCATGTGCTTGAGCAGCGCGGCGAGCGCATCGAAGCCGGGCACCGCGGCGAAGGCCACATCCTGGCGCGCGGGCTTCTCGCGCAGCCGCAGCACGAGCCGGGTGATCACCCCGAGCGTGCCCTCGGAGCCGATGAAGATCTGCTTGAGGTCGTAGCCCGAGTTGTTCTTGATCAGCCGGTTCATCGCCGGGATCACCGTGCCGTCGGCCAGCACCGCCTCCAGGCCGAGCACCATCTCGCGCGTCATGCCGAACCGCAGCACGCGGTTGCCGCCGGCGTTGGTCGAGGCGTTGCCTCCCAGCGTGGCGCTGCCGCGCGCGCCCAGGTCGAGCGGAAACGCGAGCCCTTGCTCCTCGGCGGCTTCCTGGAGCTGCTGCAGCGTGACGCCGGCGCCGACCACCGCCACGCGCTGCAGCGGATCGATCGACTCGATCCTGCGCATCCGTTCCAGCGAGAGCACCACGTCGGTCGGCGCGGTATCGGCGCCGTGCACGAGGCCGGTCAGGCCGCCGTGCGTGATCACCGGCTGGCCGGCGGCGTGGCACAGCGCGAGCGCGGCAGACACTTCGCCCGTGCTCGCCGGGCGCAGCAGCAGCGCCGAGCGCATCGGCTGCCGATGCATCCAGTCCTCCGTGCGCCCCGCCAGCCCCTCGCCCGCCACCAGCGCGTCGCCGGGCAGCGCGGCCTTCAATCGCGCGAGCAGGCTCGAGTCGATCATCGCAGTTTCCCTCGAGGGTTCAACGTCATCCGCCGATGTGATTTGCGCAAGCCGTCCTCGTACACAAGGGGTGCTGCGACGCAATAGTTGCAGCGCAAGACCATTTTGTCACCGCAAGGTCGCGCCCGGAGAGTAGAGTACTAGACGGCCGGGGGAACCGAGGAGGAACGCCATGCCGCAACGGCCCGTTCGCAGCGTCATCGAGGATCAGCACAGCGTCACCGCAAGCGCCGATATCACGGTCGCCGACGCGGCGCGCATCATGAAGCAGAACCGCGTCGGCGCGCTGCTGGTCGTGGAGGGCGAGCGGCTCGCCGGGATCTTCACCGAGCGCGATGCGCTCTTCCGGGTGGTCGCCGAGGGGCGCGACCCGCGCACCACGCACGTCGCCGATGTGATGACCTGGAACCCGCGCACCATCGCGCCCGATCGCCCGTTCGGGCACGCGTTGCACCTGATGTACGAAGGCGAGTTCCGCCACGTGCCGGTGGTCGAGGATGGCCGGCCGCTCGGCATGGTGTCCGCGCGCGACGCGCTCGAGCCCGATCTGCGCCAGTTCATCGCCGAGCTGGAGTCGCGCGGCCACATCGGCGAAATACTGGGCTAGCGCGCGCCCTGCCGCCTGCCGTGGCAGGCGATTTCTTGCGGACCGGTACCGCGGAGCCCTAGTCCAGCGCCGCGAACATCGCGAGGAAGATGAACAGGACCGCGAGCGCCTGCCAGCCGACCCGCTTGAACATCAGCCAGTGGCTCGCCGCCTGGTCCTCCGTGCCGCCGTGGGCCATGGAGACGATGCCGTTGAAGAGCGAGATCGCCGCCAGCACTGCCGCGATCATTCCGAACGCCGTCAGCATGGACATGGGCAGCTCCTTTCGGGCGATACCACACCCGAACGGCCGGTGCTTCCTTGATCTGAGGCAAACGAGCGCGTTGATCTCGACGCGGATTTGACTTCAGTCAACGCGCGGCTTGCGGCAAGCTCTGCGGCCGCCGGATGAGCAGCAGGAGCGGCAGCGCGGCGAGCGCGCAGAAGGCGAGCAGACGGAAATCCGCGGCGTAGCCGATCATCGCCGCCTGCAGCTCGACCTGGCGCTGGATCTGCGCCAGGCCGGCCAGGGTCCCCAGGTCCCAGGTGCGCGCGACGTCGGCGTGGCGGAATACCTCGTGATACGGCGTGACGTGCTCGACCAGCATCGAGCGCGCGCCGGTGGCGGTGCGGGTCAGCATCGTCAGCGCGACGGAGACGCCGATGCTCGAGCCGACGCTGCGCACCAGATTGAGGACCGCCGCCGCCTCGGTGCGCTGCGCGGGCGCGAGCGAGGGAAAGGCGACCGATTGCAGCGGCACCCAGATCACGCCCGCGCCGACGCCCTGCAGGAACCCGGTCCAGACGATCGGCCAGGTGCCGACGTCGAGATTCCAGGTGGACATCTCCAGCGCCGCCACGGCGAGGCAGGCGAAGCCGAAGCCGATCAGCGCGCGCGCGCCCAGGACGTGGGTCAGCGCGCCGCCGGCGAACATCGACACCACCAGGCCGACGCCGCGCGGCGATTGCAGCAGGCCGATGGTCTCCACCGGCATGCCGCGCAGATCCTGCATGAAGGGCGGCATCAGCACCATCGGCGGCACGGTGATGACGCCGTAGAGGAACACGAAGGCGACGCCGAGCGCGAAACCGCGCACCGCCAGCAGCCGCGGATCGAGAAACGGACTGCGCGTGGTCAGGCTGTGCACCGCGAACAGGTACAGGCCGAGCGCGGCGAGCACGGCCTCGAGCGCGATCTCGGCCGACCCGAACCAGTCGTGGCGCTCGCCGCGGTCGAGCATCATCTGCAGCGCGCCGATGCCGAGCGCGAGCGTGAGGAAGCCGAAGGCGTCGAGGCGCTTGCCGGGCTCGCGCCGCGTCTCGGGCAGAAAGGCGAGCACGCCCACGAGCGCGAGCAGGCCGATCGGCACGTTGATGTAGAAGATCCAGCGCCAGTCGATGTACTCGGTGAGATAGCCGCCGAGCGTGGGCCCGACCACCGGGCCGAAGACCGAGCCCACGCCCCAGTAGCCCATCATCATGGTGTGCTTCTCCGGCGGGTAGGTGTCGAGGATGATCGCCTGCGACAGCGGCACCAGGAACGCGCCGCTCATGCCCTGCAGCACGCGCGCGAGCACCTCGGCGGCGAGCGAATCGGCGGCACCGCACAGCATCGAGGCGCCGACGAAGCCGGCGACCGCGGCGACGAAAACGCGCTTGCGCCCGAAGCGCCCGCTCAGGTAGCCGGCGGTCGGCATCATCACCGCCGAGGCGACGATGTACGAGGTGATCACCC
The DNA here is from genome assembly GCA_016177575.1 of Betaproteobacteria bacterium. GTDB lineage: Bacteria > Pseudomonadota > Gammaproteobacteria > Burkholderiales > SG8-39 > RBG-16-66-20. The sequence continues at coordinate 980 of JACOVA010000003.1, read as the reverse complement.
ACGAGATCTGGTCCTGGGTGGCGGAGAAGGTGCCGCGCATGTGCGGCAGCGCGACCGCGGCGATCGTCCAGTCGATCGAATACAGGATCGTGGCGAGGATCACCGCCGCCGAGCACAGCGCCGGGTGCTTCGCGGGTGTGGCTATCCCTGCGTCATTCATTTCCGCTACGGGCGCTCGCGGGCCTGAAGAACTCGCGCACCACGTCCGCGGCGCTGCGCTCGCGGCCCGTGTCCACCGAAACCGTCACCGTCATGCCGGCGCGCAGAGCGGGCCGGCCGGCAGTGTCCTCGACCTCGACGCGCACCGGAATGCGCTGCACCACCTTGACCCAGTTGCCGGTCGCGTTCTGCGGCGGCAGGACGGCGAATTCGGCGCCGGTGGCCGGCGCGATCGCGGCCACGCGCGCGCGCCACGAGGCGCCGGGGTAGGCGTCGGCGCTGAGGGTCGCGGCCTGGCCGACGCGCACGTCGGTGAGCTGCGTTTCCTTGTAGTTGGCCTCGATCCACAGCGGCCCGTCCTCGACCAGGCTGAAGACCGCCGCGCCGCGCTCGACATGCTCGCCCGGCTGCAGCCTCATGTTGCTCAGCACCCCGGCCGCGGGAGCGGCGACGCGCGCGCGAGAGAGCTCGAGCTGCGCAGCCTCCAGCGCGGCGCGCGCCTGCAGGTAGCGCGGATGGCGCTCGGCCGCAGCGCCCGGCTTGCCGTCGAGGCCGGCGAGAGCGCGGTTGGCGCGCTCGCGCGCGGCGGCAAGGCGCTTGTGCGCGGTCTCGAGGTTGTGCTGCGCCTCGTCGTAGAGGTCCTCGCGGCTCATGCCCTTGTCCTTCAGTTGCCGCTGGCGCGCGAGCTGGCGCGCGAGGAAGCCGATGCGCGCCTCGGCTTCGTCGGCCTCGAGCAGCGCGCTGCGGTACTCCGAGCGCAGGGTCTCGATTTCGGTCCGCGTCACTGCGAGCTGCGCTTCGGCGCGCGCCACGGCAAGCTG
>JACOVA010000127.1 GCA_016177575.1 Betaproteobacteria bacterium | reverse complement strand
GTCCTGCCCGGGCCCGAGGCCACCCAGCTCGCTACCTACATCGGCTGGCTGATGCACCGCACCTGGGGCGGGATCGTCGCGGGAACGCTGTTCGTGCTGCCTTCGGTGTTCATCCTCATCGCGCTGTCGTGGATCTACCTCGCGTTCGGCAGCGTTGCCGCGATCGCCGGGATCTTCTACGGCATCAAGCCGGCGGTCGTGGCGATCGTGCTCGCCGCCGCCTGGCGCATCGGCTCGCGGGCGCTGAAGCACCCCGCGCTCTGGGGAATCGCGGCCGCAGCCTTCGTCGCCATCTTCGCGCTCAAGGTTCCCTTCCCCGCGATCGTCATTGCGGCAGGATTGACCGGCTACGCGGGCGGGCGCTTTTTTCCGGCGGTCTTTTCCTCGCAAGGCAATCATGGCGCGTCCCCGTCGGCCTTCGGTCCGGCGCTGATCGACGACGGCGCGCCCACGCCCGAGCACGCGCTTTTCACCTGGCCCAGGCTGCAGGGCCACGTCGCCGCCGGTCTCGCGATCTGGGCGCTTGCGATCGGCGCGCTCGCGCTGGCGTTCGGCTGGGATGGGACGCTCACGCAGATGGGCTGGTTCTTCACCAAGGCCGCGCTGGTCACGTTCGGAGGCGCCTACGCGGTCCTGCCCTACGTCTTTCAAGGCGGAGTCGAGCACTACCACTGGCTCAGCGCGGCGCAGATGATCGACGGCCTCGCGCTCGGCGAAACCACGCCGGGCCCGCTCATCATGGTGGTCGCGTTCGTCGGCTTCGTAGGCGCGTGGACTCAGGCGCTGTTCGGCGGCGAAGCGCTGTTCTGGAGCGGGTTCGCCGGCGCGTGGGTCGCGGCGTTCTTCACCTTCCTGCCGTCGTTCGTCTTCATTTTCGTGGGTGCGCCGTTCATCGAGACGACGCACGGCAACCTCCGTTTCAGTGCCCCCCTGCTCGGCATCACGGCGGCGGTGGTCGGGGTGATCGTGAACCTCGCGCTGTTCTTCGCCTATCACGTGCTGTGGCCGCGGGGATTCAACGGCGGCTTCGAATGGCTCCCGGCCGCTATCGGCGCAGCGGCGTTCATCGCGCTGTTTCGCTACAAGGCCGGAATCATCCCGGTGATCGGCGCTTGCGCGCTCGCCGGCCTCGCCGTTACGCTCTTCCGTTAAAGCCTGGAGGAAAGACCCGAAATGGCTGCGTATGTCATCGCCGAAGTCGAAGTCACCGATCCAATCGCGTACGAGCAATATCGCAAGCTGGTTGCGCCCACCATCGCGCAATATGGCGGCCGCTTCCTGGTGCGCGGCGGCAAGGTGGAGTCGAGGGAAGGCGGCTGGAACCCGCCGCGCTTCGTGATCGTCGAATTTCCGTCGCTCGAGCGCGCGCGCGAGTGGTATCAGTCGCCCGAGTACGCGCCGGCCCTGGCGCTGCGCCTGAAGGCGTCGCGCTCGCGGCTGATCATCGCCGAAGGGCTCTGAGGGCCCGCTATTTCTTCTTCGCCGGAGCGGCCGCGGCCGCGGCTGGCTTGCCGTCCATGGCAATACCCTTGTTCTTCTTGTAGTTGGCGACGGCCTTGTCCTGCGCCTTGGCGTTCAACTCGGCCGCCTTCGCCTTCGCCGCAGCGTCCTTGGCAGCTTTCGCGGCCTTGTCCGCATCGCTCATCGGCGCCGGCGCGGGCTGTTTTGCGTGCACTCCGGCGAGCGAGCCGATCGCCAGTCCTGCTGCCAGCACCGCGGCGATCCCGATTCTTCTCATGGTTCCTCCCCCTCCTCAATGCTGCGTCTGCGGCGCGGCGCCGGATTTCGCGGCCTCCTTGCCGGACTTGACGTCCTGGTACCAGTTGGCATGGTGCTCCTTCGCCCACGCCTCGTCGGTGACGCCGTCGCGCATGTTGCCGTAGGCGCCCTCGACGCCGATGGTGCCCATGTAGATGTGCGCCAGCGCGAAGCCGGTCACGAGGACGGCGCTCACCACGTGGATGATGTGCATCTGCTGCATCGTGGTGCGCAGCTGCTCGAAGTTCGGGAACAGCAGCACCAGGCCCGAGGCGCTCACGACCAGGCACATCGCCACCACACCCACCCAGTACCAGACCTTCTCGCCCCCATTGAAGCGTCCCGACGCCGGCTGCTTGCCGCCCGTGAACATGCGCCAGGAGGTCGCGAGCCAGGCGCCGTCGCCTTTCTCCGGCAGGTTGTCCTTGAGGTACATGAGGATGAACACCACCAGGCTGACGACGAACAGCGGCGCGACGAAATTGTGCAGGTTCTTGGCGAGCGAGCTGAGCCACGCGAACAACGTGTAGCCGAACACCGGCAGCAGCACGTGCTTGCCGAACAGCATGATCAGCCCGGTCGCGCCGAGGACGCAGAAGCTGATGCCCATCACCCAGTGCGCCCAGCGCTCGGCCACGCTGAAGCGCGGCAACAGCCGCCCGGTCGGCTGCTCGTGAACCTTGATCGGGCCCTGGACGAAATAGATTCCCGCAATGATGGCGCACACCACGACGATCAGCCAGCCGCCGTAGACCGTGACCGGCCCGTTGCGGAACTTGCGCCACGCTTCGCCGGCCGTGGCGATCGCGTCCTGGCCCGGAAAGCGCGCCTGCGGCTGGATCAGCACGCCAGCCTCACGGCCCGGAATGCTGGCGTAGTTGGGCTGGCCGGACTGCACGTTGCGCCACACCGGCGCATTGTTGCCTGGCTGCTCGATTGCGCGCCGCTGCTGCGTCTTGATCGGATCCGGATCGGCCGCCGGCTGCTGCTGCGCGCCGGCAGGCAACGCAAACGCGAGCGCCAGGACCAGCCAGCCCGTCATGCGGGAAAGCGTACGCATCGACTTCTCCTCGTCGTGCCCGGCCAGCGGCCGCCTGTCAAATTACTGGTAGATGCGCCGGTGCTCGTGCTGGCCGAGCTGGCGCTTCTTGATCTGCTCCTCCCAGCTCGCGCGGTCGCCCTGCTTCCACTGCGGCCCCGCCGCCAGCGGCTGATTCGACCATGGCGTCGAATCCGGCTTGCCCTGGTACTTGCCCTGCCTCGACGGCGTGGCGGTCTGCTCGATCTCCATGCAGCCGGCGAGCGCCACGAGCGCCGCCGCGATCAACGCGATGCTTCTCACGACTTGCCTCCTGCCGGCGCAGCGGCAGGCGCGGCACCCTTGGGCGGCGGCCCGTACGCGGTTCCCCAGCCCCAGGCCTCTGCGCCCTTGACCCCGCGGCGCGCGACGCGCTCGCGGTAGATGTCGGCGATCACGTCGCCATCGCCGCCGAGCAGCGCTTTCGTCGAGCACATCTCGGCGCAGGCCGGCAGCTTGCCCTCGGCGAGGCGGTTGCGGCCGTACTTCTTGAACTCCGCGTCGCTCCTGTCGGCCTCGGGGCCGCCGGCGCAGAACGTGCACTTGTCCATCTTGCCGCGCAGGCCGAACGCGCCCGCCTGCGGGAACTGCGGCGCACCGAACGGGCAAGCATAGAAGCAGTAGCCGCAGCCTATGCACAGGTCCTTGTCGTGCAGCACCACGCCGTCGTCGGTGCGGTAGAAGCAGTCGACCGGACAGACCGCCATGCACGGCGCATCCGAGCAGTGCATGCAGGCGACCGAGAGCGACTTCTCGGCGCCGACCACGCCGTCATTGATGGTCACCACCTTGCGGCGGTTGACGCCCCAGGGCACCTCGTTCTCGTTCTTGCAGGCAGTGACGCAGCCGTTGCACTCGATGCAGCGCTCGGCATCCACCAGGAATTTCATTCTGGCCATGGCGTTCTCCTTATGCCTTCGCGACCTGGCAAAGCGTCGTCTTGGTTTCCTGCATCATCGTCACCCGGTCGTAGCCGTAGGTGGTCGCCGTGTTCACGGCCTCGCCCCTGACAATCGGCGCGGCGCCCTCCGGGTAGTAGGCCAGCATGTCCTGGCCCTGCCACCAGCCGGAGAAGTGGAACGGGATGAAGCAGGTGTCGGGGCCGACCCGCTCGGTCACCAGCGCCTTCACCTTGAGCTTGACGTGGCTGCCGTCCGCGTTCTTGCCCGGCGTGCTCACCCAGACGAAGTCGCCGTTCTTGATGTGGCGCTGCGACGCGGTGATCGGATTGATCTCGACGAAGTTGTCCTGCATCAGCTCGGCGAGCCACGGGTTGGAGCGCGTTTCCTCGCCACCGCCCTCGTACTCGACCAGCCGGCCGCTCGTCAGGATCAGCGGAAACTTCTTGTGCATCTCCTCCTTGACGGCCTTGTCCTGCACGGACTTGAACATCGTCGGCAGCCGCCACAGGACCTTGACGTCGTCGTGCGTCGGGTATTTGGCGACCAGATCCGGCCGCGGGCTGAAGAGCGGCTCGCGATGCTGCGGGATGCCGTCCGGGAAGTTCCACACGATGGCGCGCGCCTTCGCATTGCCGAACGCGCTGCAGCCGTGCTTCATCGCCACGCGCTGGATGCCGCCCGAGAGGTCGTTGGTCCAGAGCTTTCCTTCCGCCTCCTTCTTCTCCTCGTCGGTGAGCTCGTCCCACCAGCCGAGCTTCTTCAGCAGCACGTGGTCGAACTGCGGATAGCCGGTGGTGATATCGCTGCCCTTGGAGTGCACGCCGTCCTCGGCCAGCAGGTTGACGCCGTCCTTCTCCACGCCGAACAGCGCGCGGAAGGTATGGCCACCGTCCATCGAATGCTTCGAGGTGTCGTACAGGTTCGGCGTGCCCGGGTGCTTGATCGCCGCGGTGCCATAGCAGGGCCAGGGCAGCCCGAAGTAATCCCCGGTCATGTCGTAGCCCGTCTTGGCGTCCTTGCCGCCCTTGCAGCGCAGGCTCTTGACGTCGAACAGGTGCATGTTGCGCATGTGCGCCTGCAGGCGCTCGGGCGATTGCCCGGTGTAGCCGATGGTCCAGCAGCCGCGATTGACCTCGCGCAGCGTGTCCTCCATCGAGGGCTCCATGCCGCCCTTGCCCTTGACCAGGCGGATGTTCTGCTTGCCATCCTTCTTGCCGACGAACTGGTCGGCGAAGCCCAGCTTCTCGGCCAGCTGGTACATGATCATGTGGTCGGTGCGCGACTCGAACAGCGGGTCGATCACCTTCTCGCGCCATTGGAGCGAGCGGTTGGAAGCCGTCGCCGAGCCCTCGGTCTCGAGCTGCGTCGCCACCGGCAGCAGGTAGGCGCCGTCCTTGCGCACCATCGCGAACATTGCCGCGGACGCGGAGGGATACGGATCGAGGACCACCATCAGGTCGAGCTTCTTCATCGCCTCGATCATCTCGGAGCCGCGCGACTGGCTGTTGGGCGCGTGGCCCCAGTAGAAGATGGCGCGCAGATTCGGGCCCTGATCGATGGCGTCGTTCTTCTCCAGCACGCCGTCGATCCAGCGTGACACCGTCGTACCGGGCTTGCCCTGCATGCCGGGCGCATAACGCCCGGCGATCCACTTCGGGTCGACGTTCCAAACGCGCGACCAGTGCGCCCAAGCGCCCGGCACCGCGACTGGGTAGTAGCCGGGCAGCGTGTCCGGATTGGGGCCGATGTCGGTCGCACCCTGCACGTTGTCGTGCCCGCGGTAGATGTTGCAGCCGCCGCCCGAGCGCCCGACGTTGCCGAGCGCGAGCATCAGGATGTTGCTCGCGCGCACGATGGCGTTGGCGTTGGTGTGCTGCGTCTGGCCCATCGCCCAGATGATGAAGCCGGGGCGGTTCTCGGCCAGCGTCTTGGCAACGTTGGCGACCTCGGCCTCGGACACACCAGTGACCTCGGTCACTTTGTCCGGGGTCCACTTCGCCATGACCTCTTCCCTGACCTTGTCCATGCCGTAGACGCGGTCGTGGATGTACTGCTTGTCCTCCCAGCCGTTCTTGAACACGTGGTAGAGCACGCCGAACAGGAACGCCACGTCGCTGCCGGAGCGGTGGCGCACGTAGATGTCAGCCTTCGCCGCCGTGCGCGTGTAGCGCGGGTCCACCACGATCACCTTGGCGCCGTTCTCCTTGGCGTGCAGGGTGTGCAGCATCGAGACCGGGTGCGCCTCCGCGGCGTTCGAGCCGAGGAACATCATGCTCTTGGAATTCTGCTCGTCGTTGTACGAGTTGGTCATCGCACCGTAGCCCCAGGTCTGGGCGACGCCGGCGACCGTGGTCGAGTGGCAGATGCGCGCCTGGTGGTCGCAGTTGTTGGTGCCCCACAGCGACACCCACTTGCGGAGCAGGTAGGACTGCTCGTTGTTGTGCTTGGAAGAGCCGACCACGAACAGCGCGTCGGGCCCGCCCTTTTCCTTGTCGTCGCGGATCGCCAGCAGCTTCTTGGAGATCTCGTCGTAGGCGGTGTCCCAGGAAATCCGCTTCCACTTGCCGCCCTCGAGCTTCATCGGGTACTTGAGGCGGTGCGAGTCGTGCGTGATGCCGTGCTCGCGGATCGAGGCGCCTTTGGCGCAGTGCGCGCCGAGGTTGAGCGGCGAGTCGAACACCGGCTCCTGGCGGATCCAGACGCCGTTCTGCACGTGCGCGTCGATCGCGCAGCCGACCGAGCAGTGCGTGCATACGGTGCGCTTGACCTCGATCTTGCCTTCGGCGGCTTCGGCCGCTTTCGCCTCGCCCATCATGCTGAAGGGCAGATGCGCGGCGAGCGCGCCCGCGCCGGCGGTGATGCCGGAGCGCTTGAGGAAGGTGCGCCGGTCGATCGTTCTGCCAAGCACGCCGTTCAGGCCGCGTGCGAGCCGCGATTGCGAAGTGACGCCTGCGTTGGCTTTCCGGGTGAGCAGCATGGCGTCTCTCCTCAAACCTTCGTGGTGCGGTAATAGTTGCTGACGTGCTCGCTCGCCTGATAGCCGCGCGTTGCGCGCTTGTCCTTGCTGCCGGCGGCCGCCGGCGCCGGCGCATTCTTGCCCACGATCGCCGCCGCGGTCGCAGCGCCGCCGGCCCCCATCGTCAACAGGAAGTTCCTGCGGGAAAGGACGGTTTTTTTCTCGCTCATGGCTGTCTCCTCTTGCGTCCGGCCCCTATTCTCTACAGCCGGCTTGCACTGTTTCGGGGCTCGTATGTGAAATCCTTTGCAACTTACCCGTCTCTTACCCGTTGATCAAGAGTGGAAAACGGCCCAACCGAAAATAATTCTTGCCTGGTCCGGACCAGTTAGTAGCCATTCTCATGCCCGGTTATTCACAGCATCTCGAACGCTTCGCGCTCGAGCTCCAGGAATACGCGCACAAAATTCGCCACGCGACGATAAAAATCCGCTTTCGCGGAAGCGCTTACCGCATCGCAAAACGCAATCGCGCCGCGATAAAGAAAACGCTCGAAGAACATCCTTTGTTCCGTGAGCGTGCGATGTTGCACCGCAATAGCCATTCGCATCCCTTCGCAGATGCCGGCAATATGGTCTTCGGGCTCGTTCGCGCCCTCCTGGCGCGCGATGCCCCAGGCCGCGAGCTGGCCGCGCAATTCGACCAGAGGATTGTCGCTCGCGTGCTGGATCATGTAATGCGTCAGATAGGGCGTCACCTCGGCGCGCCCGGTGCCGATGAAAAGCTCGGTGTGCTCGTTTTCGAGCACGACCGGAAACGCGCTGCGGCACGCCGCGGCCAGCTCGCGCCAGGCGAGCGCGAGCCGCTCGCTGCCGGCCTCGAAGGCATTCGCATGCAGGATCTGCCCGATCACGCCGGCGTCAGGCGCGGCGTAGAACAGGCGCGCAACCAGGCCGTAGATCGCAGCGCGCGCCTCGTCTTCCGGCAGCAGCTCCGGCGCTGCCGCTTCCGGGTTCACTTGCGCCCCGTGTAGTCGAAGATCGAAGGCTCGTCCTTGGAGCTCGCCATGTCGATCACGCGGCAGTCGCCGCACATCTGCAGGCGCTTGAGCGCGCCTCCCGCGGCGAACATCGAGTGCGCGCCGAGCTTTCCGGTCATGCTCTCGACCATGCGCCGCGTGCCGAACGGCTTGCCGCAGCGCACGCAGTTGAACGGCTCGGCCTCGTTGAGCGTCACGGGTTGCCTGGCTTTTTCCCCCAGAAGCAATCTTGGAACCAGCGTGATGGCGCTCTCGGGACAGGTCTTGACGCACAGGCCGCACTGCACGCAATTGCGCTCGATGAAGCGCAGCAGCGGCGCCTCGGGCGAATCGAGCAACGCCGCCTCCGGACACGCGCCGATGCAGGCCTTGCACAGCGTGCAGGTGTCCCGGTTCACCGCAAGCGAGCCGAATGGTGCTCCTGCCGGGAGCGGGATCTGTTCTGCCTTGCTTGCCGCATCCCTGAGCAGAAAATCGAAGGCGAAGTCCAGCGACGTGCGCTTTTCGCCAGAGAGATTGAACGTCGCCGGTTTCGCCACGCCGCGCGCGGGCGACAATTGCCAGAGACCCGCCTCGAGATCGTCGCCGTCGAGCAGCGCGAAGTGCGTGCCGTCGTAGCCCAGGCCGCGCAGAATCGCTTCGGCAAGCGCCATCTGCTCCCTGAGCGCGGCCCCATAGCCCTCGGCTTCGCCCGCGGCCTGCAGCAGCACGACCTGGCTCGCGCCATAGCTGATCGCGCCGAGCAGGAAGTCGATCCCGATCGAGGCGACGTGGAAACACTCGAACGGGATCACGCGCGCCGGCAGGCCGCGGCCGGCGCCCTTCTGCCCGAGGCCGCGTGCGCCGAAGCCGGCGCGCCGGCCGACCGAACGCACAGTATTGCGCCCCGCCTCGGCGTCATGAACCAGCACGCAGGCATCGCGCCCGCCGGCATCGCGAAAGGTCGCAAGCAGGGTCTTGAGGCGCGCACCGTGATCCGGCACGCGTGGATAGGCATGGGTCATTGCTCCCGACGGACACACGGTCGCGCAGCCGCCGCAGCCGGCGCACAGGTGCGGCTCTACGTGCACGCGGTCGCCATCGGCGCGGATCGCGCCAGTCGAGCAGACATCAATGCACCGGGTGCAGCCGATCTTGCCCGAGCGGCCGTGGGCGCAGATCCGCTCGCGGTACTGGGTGAAGCGCGGCTTGGAAAACTCGCCCACCAGCGTGGCGAGCTGCTGCGCGGCGAGCGCCTGCGCGAGCGGGTCGGCGCCCGGCGCGCAATAGCCCTGCGGCAGGTCTACAACGCGCAGCAGGGGCGCGCGCGACAGATCGAGCACCAGGTCGAAGCGCTCCTTGCGGGCGGTCGCGGCGCGCGCGAAGTCGATCGCCCCTATCGCGCCACAGGCCTTGACGCACTCGCGGTGCGCCTTGCACTTCTCGAGGTCGATCTGGTAGCCGAAATCGATCGCGTTCTCCGGGCAGGCGCGCACGCAGCCGTTGCAGCGCGTGCAAAGCTCCAGGTCGATCGGGTTCTCTTGGACCCATTCCACCTCGAAGGCGCCGAGCCAACCCGAAACGCCGAGCACCCTTCCCGACCAGATCGGAAACGCGTGATCCTCGGGCAGCTCTCCATGATGAGTCGAATTCAAGAGGACGTTGACTTCAAGGGAGCCGGCCAGCCGCCCCGCCCAGTCGAGCGCCGCCTCGGCCGGCCCGATGATCAGCAGCTGTCCGCCCGACTTGTACTCCACCTCGGGCACCGGCTCGGGCTCGGGCAGCGCGGCCGCCGCGAGAAGCGCAGCGATCTTCGGCCCGGCGGCCGTCCCCTCGGCCGACCAACCCGCCGCTTCGCGGATATTGAGGAAGGAAATGCGTGCCTGCGATTGCGCCGCGACGGCGAGCTCGGAAAACAGCGGCGCCTCCTGCGTGCAGGCGACGATCAGATCGGGATCGGCGAGCGCGGCCTGGAACGCACCCGCTTCCTTGCGGCACAGCTCCCTGTGGATCGTCAGCGGCTGCTTCGCCTTGAGCGCCTCGGCGAGTCGCTTCGGATCGAGCGGGACGGTGCCGTTGCAGGAGCAGAGCTTAAGCGTCTTGCTTTCCAGCGGCATCCTTCGGGTCCTGCGGTGATGGCTCGGGCTGCGATGCGGGCTGCTCCGGGGCCGCCTGCGCGGTCTTCTCGGGCTCGTCGAACAGGAGCCTGCGGGCCTGGTTGAGAGTCTTCAGCAGCTCCAGCGGGATCGGCTCGCCCTTGGTGTAATCCTCGCAATAAGCCTCGTACGGATCGGGAACGTTGAAATGCGCGTCGGCAAACAGCTTCTTCAGCGCCGCGCGGCGCGTGCCGTCGTCGACTTGCGCGGCCATGAACGGCGTGTAGTCCGAATCGGGCTTGAGCTCCTCGACCGGCGGCAGGGGGGCTGCCGGCTCCTCTTTCTTTTCTTCTTCTGGAACGGCGGGCTTCTCCGCGGCCTCCTCCTGCTTCAGCCGCGACCAGCGATCGAGGAACGCTTCCTTGTCCTGGCTCATCGACCTACCCGGTCCTTGGGATGCACGAACGAGCGCGGCTTGATGCGCTGCTTCGGCTCGGGCCGGTAGTTCATCTCCACGAACTCGCCTACCCAGGCGAAGATCTCCGGCGGCATCGGCACGCTGTCCACCGAGTGGCCGCCGTCGAGCCAGCGCCCGCCCTCGTCGTAGCTGGCGGTGACCTGCAGCGGAATGCCCCGGTCGCCCTCCATGCGCCACAGAACGAAGACGCGCGGCTCGTCGGCCGAGACGTTCATGTAGTAGCCCTCGGCCTCGTCACGGTGCAGCGTCAGCTCGAAGCCGGGGTGGAGCCATTGCGCGATCCCGGGCTCGTCCACCAGCAGGCGCGCCGCCCCCTCGGGCTCCTCGGACTCGAGCACCGACCAGGGCTCCCAGGCCTCGTTCTGCCAGCGGTTCTGCAGCGCGCGCCGCTGCATGATGACCGCGAGCGTCTTGGTCGGCTTTTTCAAGTGGCGAACCGGTTTCCTGTCCTGCCCGAAGTCTATACTGCTATCATCCTCGCGGCATCCGGAAGCCTCATTAAACCTATGCAGCAAAAGGTTATTTCCATACAGCCGGAAACCCGCCCGCCGGAGGCAAAGCCGCCCCGCTACGACGGCGGACCGCTCGCCGACACGCGCCGCCGGCCGATGCGCGACCTGCGCATCTCGGTGACCGACCGCTGCAACTTCCGCTGCGTGTACTGCATGCCGCGCGAAGTATTCGACGCGAACTACAAGTTCCTGCCGCACGACGCCCTCCTCAGCTTCGAGGAGATCGCGCGCCTGGCGCGGGTCTTCGTCGGGCTCGGGGTGAAGAAGATCCGCCTCACCGGCGGCGAGCCGCTGCTGCGCAAGGACCTGGCGAAGCTGGTCGCGATGCTCGCGCCGCTCGGCGCCGAGCTTACGCTCACCACCAACGGCTCGACGCTGGCGAAGCACGCGCGCACGCTCAAGGACGCGGGCCTGGACCGGGTCACGGTCAGCCTCGATTCGCTCGACGAAGCCACGTTCCGCCGCATGAACGACGCCGATTTCCCGGTCGCCAAGGTACTCGATGGAATCGCCGCCGCCGCCGCTGCGGGCCTGGCGCCGGTCAAGATCAACATGGTGGTGAAACGCGGCATGAACGACGGCCAGATTCTCGACATGGCGCGGCATTGGCGCAATTCCGGGCAGATCGTGCGCTTCATCGAGTTCATGGACGTCGGCAGCACCAACGGCTGGCGCATGGACGACGTCGTGCCCTCGGGCGCGGTGGTGCGCATCATCGGCGAGCACCATCCGCTCGAGCCGCTCGAGCCCAACTACCCGGGCGAGGTCGCCGGGCGCTGGCGCTACCGCGACGGCGGCGGCGAGATCGGCGTCATCTCCTCGGTGACGCAGGCATTCTGCGGCAGCTGCAATCGCATGCGGCTCTCGACCGAGGGCGCGCTCTACACCTGCCTGTTCGCGCAACAGGGCCACGACCTGAAGGCACTGCTGCGCGGCGGCGCCGGGGACGAGCGGATCCGCGATCAGATCGCCGCCGTCTGGCGCAGGCGCGCGAATCGGTACTCCGAGCTCAGAACCGCGCAGACGGCGGGTCTCCCCAAAGTGGAAATGTCCTATATAGGTGGATGAGTGGCGGCCCCTCGGCACCGTCCACAGCTCACCGACGCCGCGAAGCCGGCAACCTACGAGGTCGAGGCCTACAACGAGCGCGGCGAGATGGTGCCCACGGCGATCGCCGGCGAGCACCCGCTTACGCTCTACCTCGACAAGCGCGAGCTGGTGACGCTGATGACCCTCGGCCACGCGCCCGAGGCGCTTGCCATCGGCTACCTGCGCAACCAGCGCCTGGTCGGATCGATTGAAGAGGTCCTCGCCGTGCAGGTCGACTGGGAAACCGATTCCGTAGCCGTCGTCACGAGCAGGAAGACCCGCATCGGGAAAAAAATCAAGAAGAAGACCGTCACGACCGGCTGCGGCCAGGGCACGGTGTTCGGCGACCTGATGGAGGAGATCGACAGCGTCAAGCTGCGCGACGACGTGACGCTCGGCGACGCGGAGCTGTTCGTCCTGATCGAGAAAGTGCGCAAGCACGAGACGATCTACAAGCAGGCCGGGGCGGTGCACGGCTGCGCGCTGGCGACGCTGCAGGGCGAGATCCTGATGTTCGTGGAGGATGTCGGGCGGCACAACGCGGTGGATGCCATCGCCGGCTTCATGTGGCTGGAGGCGATCGACGGCGCCGACAAGATCTTCTACACCACCGGAAGGCTGACCTCGGAGATGGTGATCAAGTGCGCGCAGATGCGCATCCCGTTCCTCGTTTCGCGCTCCGGTCTCACCAACATGGGCCACCAGATCGCGCAAAAGGTCGGCCTCACCATGGTCGGCCGCGCCAGCGGCCGGCACTACCTGGTATTCACGGGAAAGCAGCGGCTGACGAGCACCGCGCCCCGCCCGACCGCGCTCGCCTGAGGCAGATGCGCGACGACGCGATCGGCTTCGTGCTGAAGGCCGGCTGCGCGGTGCCCGAGTGCGCCGACGTCGCCGCATGGTGGCCGGGATTCCGCGAAACTGCGCACACTTGGCGCAATCCGATGGACCGCGCGATCGCCGCCGGCTTCGCCGCCGACCGCGCCGGCTGGGCCTTCGCCTCGGGCTACCAGGCGGCGCTGCACGCCCTCTTCCCCGGCGCTCCCGAGGACCGGATCTGCGCGCTTTGCGTGACCGAAGAGGAAGGCAATGCTCCCCGGGCGATAAAGACGACCTTGAGCAAAAGCAAAAACGGCTGGGTGCTGAGCGGCTCGAAGCGCTGGACTACGCTTGGGCCCGACGGAGCGCTTTTCTTCGTCGCTGCGCGCGACGAAGCCGCGAGCCGGGAACGTGCGGCATTGAAAGTCGCGCGCGTCGCATCTGAATCGCAAGGCCTGAAGATTGAAACCATGGCGCCGACGAAATTCGTGCCCGAGGTTCCGCACGCGCAACTGCGGTTCGAAAACGTCGCCGTGGCCGCGGACGCGATCCTTCCCGGCGACGGCTATGACAGCTACGTCAAGCCGTTCCGCACCGTGGAGGACCTGCACGTGAACGCGGCGATCCTCGCCTACCTGGTGCGCGAAGCGCGCCGGCTCGCCTGGCCGCGGAACTGGGTCGAGAGGGCTGTAGCCGTGCTGTTTGCCTTGCAGACCCTTTCAGGAGAAGACCCGAGCTCATCCACGACCCACCTGGCGCTGGCCGGCGCACTCTCGATAGGCTCGGAGCTGCTGAAAGAGAGCGAACCCCTCTGGAGCAACGCTGCGTCCGACCCCGCGGCGCAGCGCTGGCGGCGCGACCGCGAGCTGCTCAAGGTCGCGGGCGGCGCGCGCGAGCAGCGCAGCGCGCGCGCCTGGGAGCGGCTCAAGCCGGTTGGCTAGAAAGTTTTTCCTTGTGCGCCGTCAATTCCGCGCGCGACGGAAAGAACAGCGACGCCGCCAGCATCCCGCCGGCGAGCGCGGCGAGCACCAGGAACACGTTGCCGAAGCCGCCCGCGGTGCGATGCAGCGCCGCGATCATCGGCACCGCGACCGCGGCGACGCCAAGCGAGACCACGTAGCGCACGCCGAGCACGCGCGCCCGGTACTCGTCGGCGCAGTACCGGCCGACGATCGCGTCGTTGAGCGGGATCTGGCCGAAGACCGCGAGCATCATCAGCAGCGCCGCGCCGAGCATCGCCCAGCCCTGCAGGTTCGCCGCCAGCCAGAGCAGCGGGATCTGCGCCAGCGCGACGCCGATCAGCAGCCGGCGCAGCTCGGTGCGGTCGATGAGCGCGCCCATCACCACCTGCGCAAAGGCCGCCATGCTGTAGACCGCGGCGACCAGCACGCCGATGCCGAGGTTGGTCTGCGTCAGCTCGCGCAGCCGCTCGTCGAACACCTTGGGCATGGCGATAGTGGTCGAGTTGAAGATGACTCCGCCGCAGGCGGTCGCCACCAGCAGGATCGCGAAGATGCGCGCCATCATGCGCGCGTCCACGTGCAGGCCGAGCGACTTTGCGCCTTTTTTGACGCTGCCGGGATCTTTCACCAGCAGCAGAAAGGCAATTGCCGAGAAGATACAAAACAATCCTGGAACGAAGAACGCCGCGCGCCAGCCAGCGGCGTCCACCAGCGCGCCGGTGAGGAGCGCGGAGAAGGCGAGGCCGAGATTGCCCCACAGGCCGTTCCAGCCGAGCACCCAGCCTATCTTCTCCGGGGCAGCGACCAGCATCGCGATGCCGACCGGATGATAGATCGCGGCGAACGCGCCGATCACCGTGAGCCCGAGCGCGAGCTGCCACGCCGATTGCGCAAATCCGGTCGCGAGCAGCGCGGCGCCAATGCCGAAGAAGAACACCGCCATCATGCGATAGCGGCTCCAGTGGTCGGCGAGCCAGCCCGCCGGGATCGCGAACGCGCCGAAGGCGATGAAGCCGCCGAGCGCGAGCGGCAGCAGCTCGGAGTACGGCCGGTCCCACTCGCGCGCGAGCGCCACCACCGCAGTCGGAAAGACGAGCATCGCGAGGTGATCGAGCAGATGCCCCAGGTTGAGGAACGGCACGAGGAACCGGTTCGGCACGCCTGGACGATAGCGCATTTCCAGCCGGGACCAGGGTGGGTTTCGCAAGTAAAATCAGCCGCATGCTGGAAGCGACGGCGCTCGCCTGCGAGCGCGGCGGATTGCGCCTGTTCTCCGATCTGGATCTTGCGCTCGAAGGGGGGAGCCTGCTGCGCGTGCGCGGCCCCAACGGCAGCGGCAAGACGAGCCTGCTGCGCATCCTCGCCGGCCTCACGCGGCCGGCCGCGGGATCGGTGCGCTGGCGCGGCCGTGCGCTCGACGAGGAATACGGCCGCGAGATGCTCTTCATCGGCCACGCCGCGGCGGTGAGCGACGATTTGACTGTGCTGGAGAACCTTGAGTTTACTGTTGATCTCTTCCAGATGACTACGAATCAGCATAGGAACAGAGAAGCGCTCGAACTCTTCGGGCTGGAGCGCGTCGCGCAGGTGCCCGCGCGCTACCTGTCGCAGGGGCAGCGGCGGCGCGCGGCGCTCGCGCGCCTTGCCCTCTCGCGCGCGGTGCCGCTGTGGCTGCTGGACGAGCCGTTCGCGGCGCTCGACAGCGACGCGGTGGAGCGCGTGAGCGAGCTCGCCGCTGCGCATCTCGCCGCGGGCGGGATGCTCGTGCTCACCTCGCACCAGGAGTTCTCGATCGCGGCGCCGGCCACGCAGCTGATCGAGCTGGAAGGCTGAGGCGCGGCGATGGCCGGATTCGCGCTGCTCGTGCGCCGCGACCTGCGCCTGGCGCTGCGCCGGCGCGGCGACATCGTCAACGTGCTCGTCTTCTTCGTCATCGTCGCGAGCCTGTTCGCGCTCGGCGTCGGCCCCGAGCCGAACCAGCTGCGCGCCATGGCCGCTGGCGTGGTCTGGGTAGCGGCGCTGCTCGCCGCGATGCTTTCGCTGCCGCGGCTGTTCGCCGCCGACCTCGCAGACGGCACGCTCGAGCAGCTGCTCGTGTCGCCCCAGCCCGTGCTGGTCGTGGTGGCGGCAAAGATCGCGGCGCACTGGCTGCTGACCGGGCTGCCCCTCGCGCTGGTCGCGCCGCTCATCGGGCTGCAATACCACCTGCCGGCAAACGCGCTCGGGCTTCTGCTTGTCTCGCTGCTCATCGGCACGCCGGTGCTGAGTCTGCTGGGCGCGGCGGGCGCCGCGCTGGTGCTGGGCGCGCGGGGCGCTGGCGTGCTGCTCGGGCTGCTGCTGCTGCCGCTCTACGTCCCGGTGCTGGTGTTCGGCGCCGGCGCGGTCACCGCCGCGCTCGCCGGCATCGATCCGGGCGCGCACCTGTCGCTGCTGGGCGCTTTTCTTGCGGTATCCTCGCTGGTCGGCCCCTGGGCCGCCTGCGCGGCGCTGCGCGTCGCTCTCGATTGATGGCCATCGACTGGTTCCGCTTCGGCTCTCCACAGGCGTTCTTTCCCGTCGCTGGAAAGATGGTGCCGTGGTTCGCCTTCCTCGCCGTCGCCTTCGCGCTGCCCGGCCTGTACCTCGGATTCTTCGTCGCACCGACCGACGCCACGCAGGGCGAGTCCTATCGCATCATCTTCATCCACGTGCCGGCGGCCTGGATGTCGATGTTCCTCTACCTCGTGATGGCAGGCTGGGCGGGGCTCGGCCTGGTGCTGAACACGCGCCTCTCGGGCATGATGGCCTCGGCGATCGCGCCCACCGGTGCGATGTTCACCTTTGTCGCCCTGTGGTCGGGCGCGCTCTGGGGCAAACCCACCTGGGGCACCTGGTGGGTGTGGGACGCGCGCCTCACCTCGGAGCTGATCCTGCTGTTCCTCTATCTCGGCTTCATCGCTCTCAAGGCCGCTTTCGCCGACCCGCAGCGTGCCGACCGCGCCGGCGCGATCCTCGCGCTCCTCGGCGCGGTCAACGTGCCGATCATCTACTTCTCGGTGCAGTGGTGGAACACGCTGCACCAGGGGGCCTCGGTCAGCCTGACGCGCGCGCCCTCGATGGCGGCCACCATGCTCGCCGCAATGCTGCTGATGGCGCTCGCCGCCTGGATGTACAGCATCGCGGTGGCGCTGGCGCGCGTGCGCTCGATCATTCTCGAGCGCGAGCGCGACATGGCGTGGGTGCGCATGAGCGCGGGAACTTGACCAAGGTCAAATGGATCTAGGATGAACTGGGGCAGTCTGAGCGACTTTCTCGCCATGGGGGGCTATGCCCTTTACGTCTGGGGCTCCTATGGCGTCGCCGCCCTGTGCATCGCGGCAGAGGTCTTTCTTTTGATTCGGAAAAGCAGCAGATGAAACCCCGCCACAAGCGCCTGGCCGCCATCGTCGCCGGGCTGGCCCTGATCGTCATCGCCGCGGCGCTGGTGCTGAACGCGTTTCGCGGCAACGTCGTGTTCTTCTTCAGCCCGAGCGAGGTTGCGGCCAAGGCGGTCCCGGCGGACAGCACCTTTCGCATGGGCGGCCTGGTCGAGGAGGGCAGCCTGAAGCGCGGCGCCGACGGGCTGACGGTCCAATTCATGGTCACCGACACCGCGCAGCGCATCCCGGTGGTCTACAGCGGGATCCTTCCGGACCTGTTCAAGGAGGGCAAGGGCGTGGTGGCGCAGGGGCGTCTTGGACCCGACGGCGTGTTCCGCGCCAGCCAGGTGCTCGCCAAGCACGACGAGAACTACATGCCGCCCGAGGCAGCGCACGCGCTTTCGAAAGCCGAGGCCGAAAAGGCGGCGCAGAGCGTGGTCGTTCCCGCCGCAGGTTCACGATGATCCCCGAGATCGGTCAGTTCGCACTCATCGTCGCGCTCGCGATCGCGCTGGTGCAGGCGAGCCTGCCCCTGTTCGGCGCCGCGCGCGCGATTCCCGGCTTCGTCGCCGTCGCGCGGCCCGCCGCACAGGGCCAGTTCGTGTTCGTCGCCATCGCGTTCGGCTGTCTCGCCTGGTCCTTCCTCAACAACGACTTCTCGGTGCTCAACGTCGCCAACAACTCCAACTCCGCCCTGCCCGCCCACTATCGCCTGGCGGCGACCTGGGGCAGCCACGAAGGCTCGCTGCTGCTCTGGGTGCTGATCCTCACGGTCTGGATGGTCGCGGTCTCGGTGTTCAGCCGCAGCCTGCCCGAGGAGATGGTGGCGCGCATTCTCGGGGTGATGGGATTGGTGAGCGTCGGCTTCCTCTCGTTCATGCTGTTCACCTCGAACCCGTTCGAGCGCTTGCTGCCCGCCGCGACCGACGGGCGCGATCTCAATCCGCTCCTGCAGGACCCCGGCATGGTGTTCCACCCGCCGCTGCTCTACATGGGCTACGTGGGGTTCTCGGTCGCGTTCGCATTCGCGATCGCCGCGCTCATTTCCGGCCGGCTCGACGCCGCGTGGGCGCGCTGGTCACGGCCGTGGACCACGGTGGCATGGGCGTTCCTGACGCTCGGCATCGCGCTCGGCAGCGCATGGGCGTATTACGAGCTGGGCTGGGGCGGCTGGTGGTTCTGGGATCCGGTGGAGAACAGCTCGTTCATGCCGTGGCT
>JACOVA010000117.1 GCA_016177575.1 Betaproteobacteria bacterium | reverse complement strand
GATGAACACCGAAGGCAGCACGAACAGCGTTCCCGCGACGATCCCGCCCCAGGTGCGGTGCATCAGCCAGCCGATGTAGGTAGCGAGCTGGGTGGCCTCGGGCCCGGGCAGGACCATGCAGTAGTTGAGCGCGTGCAGAAAGCGGCTCTCCGAGATCCAGCGCCGGCGCTCGACCAGCTCCTGATGCATGATCGCGATCTGTCCCGTCGGGCCACCGAAGCTGATGAAGCCGAGCTTCAGCCAGAAGCGGAACGCCTCGGCGAAAGAGACGCGGCCCGGCGACCCCAGGTTTTCAACGCTGGCGCTCAAGCGCCCCCCTCATCGGTATGCGTCCGGGTTCCAGGTGTGCACCTCCTGCTTGCCCTCCTTGCACCAAGTGTACAGGGCGTCGTACATCGCCATGCCGTGCGCGAGCATCTCGAAATCGTCCTTGAAGATGCGTGACAGCCCGAGCGAGAGCGCGGCGAGCCCGGCCGCCTGCGGCGCGAGGTCGGGGCGGTTGGTGTCGGCGCCGCGCACGATCACGGCGAGCTCCGCGAGCGCCGGGTCGTTCAGCCGGTAATAGCGCAGGAACGCGTCGAAGCTGCACAGCTCGCCGGCGTGAGAGAACTCGACGTCGGGGATGTCGTAGGGCACAGCGTCCCGCTCGGCCGCCGCGCGCAGCACTTCCTTCGGTGGCACGTACAGGAATTCCGCCTCCGCATCGATGAAGCGCCGGATCAGCCACGGACAGGCGATGCGGTCCACCTTTGGCCGCTCGCGCGTTACCCAGCGAGTCGAGGCGTTGCCGGGCTTGTGGGCGACTGCCTGTTGCTGCCTCTTCCAGGCCTCGATCCCCCCTTCCAGAAAGGAAGCCGCAATGCCCTGAGAGCTCAGATGCCTCGCGGCGTCCTGGCTCACCTCGTGCCCGTGCACGCAATAGACGACCACGTTCGAGGCGGTGGGCAGCGACTTCGCCCAGTCGGCGACGCGCAAGGGGTCGCGGCGCAGCGCGCCGCGGATCAGCTCGGGCGCGGCGCGGAAGGTCTCGCTCCGGCGCACGTCGATGACGATGGGCGGACTCTCGCCTTGCATGAGCGCGCGCAGCGCGCCAGCGGAAATCGGGTTCATGTCACAACCTCCATGTCAGTGCTTGAGAAAAGCCGCCGAAATCGTTTGCTTTCCGGAGCCGGCGCGCGACCACAGCGCGAGCCCGCAGGTTTTCGCGGCTGTGGCGGCAAGCGGCGTCTTCTGCGCTGTGCGCAGAAACGGGTCAATCCTCCAGAGCGAGGCGTTCGAGTGGCTGAGCGCGAAATAGGCGCCGTGCTTCGCCGAATAGGTAAGCGCGGAGAAGCCCAAGTCCTTGTCCGCGTCGCCATCGAGCGCGGGCGAGTGAACGCTGACGGCGAGCGTCTCGGGATCGACTCGCCACAGCATTGGCAGAACGTCGCTTGTGATGATTGCCTCGCCCTTCGGGCCGAGCGCGAGAGCCGGCGGACAACCGAACGGCGCGCCAGCCCAGCGCCATCCGGGAAGCGTCACGGCGATGGCCTTCGCTTTCGTGACGTCGTGCAGCGAGACGCCGTCGCGGGTCAACGACCAGGCGCGGCTGCGGGCGGCATCGACTAGGTAACGGCTCTTGGCAGGGTGCCTGTCCGCTGCGTGCGCGGTTTTCGGGGTCGAATGCTGCGACTCGGTTTGCGCGACGTAGCCCGAAAGCCAGACGACGCCGGCAAGGGTGCAGCCTGCTGCGATTCCGTTGCTCATGGACGTACTCCTTTCCCGAAGGAAATTGGAGCAGCGCTTGAGACGGAGGCCGTCCTTGGGGACCGGGTGTCTGCGATCGACCCGGCTAGGGCATCGGCGGTCCCGCCCGGCGCCCTACATGGGAGCGCAGTGTACGCGGGATCCGCCGGTCGTCAATGGTATTCCATAGATTTCGTCACTGATTTGTGATATCTATTACAAGAATGCAGTCGTTCGACGCTCTCGTGCTCAGCCTGCCGGCGCGCAATTCGACGCTGCGCATGCGCGTCTGGCGGGCCCTCAAGGAGGCGGGCTGCGGCGTGCTGCGCGACGGCCTCTACGTGCTGCCGGCGGAACGCCCCGGCGACGGGACGCTGCAGCGGGTCGAATCCGAGATCCGTGCCTCCGGCGGCTTCGCCATGAGGCTCGAGCTGAGACCGAAGACCGGCGAGCGGCTGGCGGAGCTGCGGGCCCTTTTCGACCGCGGCGCCGAGCACGGCGCGCTGGTGCGCAGGGTCGAGGCGGCGAAGCGCCTGCTCGAGCGCCTCGGTCCGCGAAGGGCGCACACCGCCATGCGCCGCCTGGAACGTGCGTTCGACAAACTCTCACGGACCGATTTCTTCCCGGGCGAGGCGAAGGCCCAGGCGGCCGGCGCCCTTGCCGCGCTCAGGCAGCGCTACCGGGAGGCGTACGCCGGCGGTGAGCCGCGCGCCTCGCACAGGAAGCTGCGCCTGCGCAACGCCGGCCGCTACCGCGGACGGACCTGGACGACGCGCAGCAAGCTCTGGGTCGACCGCCTGGCGAGCGCCTGGCTGATCAGGCGGTTTATCGATCGCGAGGCGAGCTTCGCGTGGTTCGAGCGCCCCAGCCAGCGCCCCAAAGGCGCGGTCGGCTTCGATTTCGACGGCGCGGAATTCACCCACGTCGGGAACCGGGTCACTTTCGAGGTTCTGGCCGGGAGCTTCGGCCTGGAGGACGATCCGGCGCTCGCCGCGATCGGCGCCGCTGTGCACTTTCTCGACGTCGGCGGCATCCCGGTGGCCGATGCGAAAGGCCTGGAGACCCTGTTGCGCGGCGCCAGGGAAAAAGCGAAAACCGACGATGCGCTGCTCGGCGAAGCGACGCGGATCTTCGACCTCTTCTATTCGGCTTACGCCCGGCCCGCGGCCGGCTAGCGCTCAGCCGCGGGCGCGGCGGGTTCGCCCCAGCCAGGCGAGCGCCGCGGAAAGCGCTTCGCGCGTCCCCGCCTTCGAGGCGTCGTAGCCGGGAAGCGCGCGTACCGCGTCGGCGAACCCGCGCCCGCGCAGGATGCCGAGCAGGGCCTGCATCGGCGCCTCGCGCAGCACCTGCCGGGACGCCGCGAGGTAGTAGCGCTCGGTCGCGAGGGGCACGAATTCGAGCGCATAGCGCGCGGCCGCCGCGCGTAGGCCGAAGCCCGCGTCGGCGCGCCCGTCGGCGACCGCGGCGGCGATCGCGAGGTCGACGTCCTCGGGCGTGCCGGCGCCGGGCGGCCGGTTGATGAAGCGCACTCCCGGGCGCGCCAGGTCGTGCACGCCGCGGATGCGGGCTCCGGGCCGCACGATGATGCCCTGTTCGCGCGCGACGAAGTGCACGAGCTGGTGCTTGCGCGGCTCGAGCCAGCGCCCGAGCGCGGCAGCGGCGGCTGCAGCGCGCGGCAGCGCATCGGCGACGTGAAAGCCGGCGAGCTCGCACTCGCCGCGCGCCAGCGACGCGAGGCACTCGTCGGCGCCGCGAAACGCGATCTCGAGCTCCACGCGCGGTGCGCAGAGGCGCGCCAGCAGCGGCAGCGCCAGATCGTGGCTGGCGCGCAGGCGCAGCCGCGACGAGCGCCCAGGCAGCGCCTCGGCGAGCATGGCGCGCACCTCGCGGCGCAGCCGCTCGGAATGGCCCTCGAGCGCGGCGCGCACGTGCGCGTCGGCATCGAGCAGCCTGCGGCCGAGCACCGTGAGCCGGGCGCCGCGGCCGCGCTGCATGTCGACCAGCGGCGCGCCCAGCGCCCGGCTGCCGGCGCCTACGAGGCCCCAGGCATGGCGATACGACAGGCCGGCCGCGCGCGCCGCTTCGCGCAGCGAGTCGGCCCGGGAAAGCGCGGCGAGCAGCGCCAGCAGCGCCCGGCCGTGGCGCGGCGGCAGTCCGTCGCCCGACAGCCAGCCCGTCTCGAGCTCGACCCCCGGCCTTATATGTAATCCTGTGCCTATTCCAGCTGACGGCATCGCTCGACTACAGTCCTGCAAGCAGTCCACATATGCAAACATTAGCATAACTATGGATTCGATCCTGCAGGCCGCGCGCGGCGCCGCCGGGCTGATGCTCGCGGCCGATCCGCTGCTGGTCGAGATCGTGCTGCTCAGCCTCAAGGTAAGCCTGTCGGCGGTCGCGCTGGCGACCGTGCTCGGCCTGCCGCTGGGGGCCGCGATCGCGATCGGCCGCTTTCCCGGGCGCCGCGCGGTGGTCGTCCTGCTCAACGCCCTGATGGGGCTGCCGCCGGTCGTGGTCGGCCTGTTCGTCTACCTGATGCTGTCGCGCGCCGGCCCGCTCGGCGCGTTCGGGCTCCTCTTCACCCCGCCCGCGATGGTCGTCGCGCAGACCATCCTCGTCCTGCCGATCATCGCCGCGCTTTGCCGCCAGGCGGTCGAGGACGCCTGGGTCGAGTACGAGGAGCAGCTGCGCTCTCTCGGCGCGCGCCGGCTGGGTGCCGCGCTCACCCTGGTCTGGGACATCCGCTTCTCGCTGCTGACCGCGATCCTGGCCGGGCTCGGGCGCGCCTCCGCGGAGGTCGGCGCGGTGATGATCGTGGGCGGCAATATCGACGGCGTCACGCG
>JACOVA010000002.1 GCA_016177575.1 Betaproteobacteria bacterium | reverse complement strand
GCTCCTCGAGCAGCTCGACGAGCTTCTTCTCGCCCGCCGCGCTTTGCGCGCGCGCCCACTGCAGGTCCGCGGCGGAGATCGCGAACACCGGGTCGGCCTCGCGGTTCATCGCAGGCTCCCGGCCAGCTCGAAGATCGGCATATACATCAGCACCACGACCAGGCCCACCGCGACGCCCATGACCGCCATCAGGATCGGCTCGGCCGCGCGCGTGAACCACTCGACATAGCGCGCGAGCTCCTCGTCGTGGAAGCGGGCAATGCGGCCCATCATCTCGCCCATCTCGCCGCCGCGCTCGCCCACGCTCATCATGCGCGCGGCGACGGGGGTGGCGAGGCCGGCGGCGCCGAAGGCGGCCGACATCGAATGGCCTTGCTCGATCAGGCTGCGCGCGCGCACCAGCTGCAGGCGCAGGTGCGCGGCGAGCAGCTCGCGCACCATGTCGAGCGCGCGCAGCGCCGGGATGCCGGCGCGCAGCAGCATGCCGACGGTGCGGTACAGGCGCGCGAGCTGGTAGAGCTTCATGCGCTCACCCAGCCCGGGCACGCGCCACAGGCGCTGCTGGGCCCAGCCCCGGAACGAAGCCTGCGACGCAGCCCAGGCGCCGAGCGCGAGCGCGCCGGCCCCGAGCAGCGCGATGCTCCAGCCGTGGCGCTGGATGGCGCGCCCCGCTGCCAGCAGCAGTGCGGAGAAAAACGGCAGCTCGCCGGAGATTCCCTCGTAGACGAGCGCGAAGCGCGGCACTACGTAGAACACGAGAAAGCCGAGGACCAGCGCCCCGACCACGACCAGGATCGCGGGATAGATTGCCGCGGCAGCGATCTTCTTGCGCACCCGCTCGAGCTCTTCCTGGTAGGCGATGTAGCGCGACAGTGCCTCGCGCACGTTGCCCGTGCGCTCGCTCGCCTTGAGCGTCGCGACGTAGAGCGGCGAGAAGTGGTGCGGGAAGCCGCCCGCCGCCCGGGAGAACGATTCTCCTCGATGGATCGCCGCCAGCATTCCCGAGAGCACCACTTTGCGCTCGCCGTGGTGCTCCTTCTCGGCCAGCGCCTGCAGCGCTTCGACCAGGTTGAGGCCGGCTTCGAGCAGGGCCAGCATCTCCATCGAAAACAGGAGCACCGGGAATGCGGTTGCGGCGGCGGCCGGAGCGAGGCGCGCAAGGCCCCGCGCCCGCAGCGACAGCACCGTCAATCCGAGCTTGTGCGCCGTATCCATGGCGATCGCTTCGTCCGCGGCGCTCAATTCGAGCGCCACCACTTCCTGCTTCGCGTTGACCGCCTTGAGCCGGTAGCGCATCGGCCTACCAGTTCCCGATGTCGGCGTCCTCGCCGGTGCCGCCCGGCTTGCCGTCGCGGCCGTACGAGAGGAGGTCGAACTCGCTTTTCTGGCCGGGGACGCGGTAGACATAGGGCCGGCCCCAGGGGTCGTTCGGGATCGCCTTCTTCAGGTAGGGACCGTTCCAGCCCGGCTCGTTCGCCGGACGCGTCTGCAGCGCCTCGAGCCCCTGCTCAGCGGTGGGGTAGCGGCGAACATCGAGGCGGTACTGGTCAAGCGCCTTGTCGAGCGCGTCGATCTGCGCCCTGGCGACCTGGACTTCCGACTTGCCGACCTGCGAGAAATAGCGCGGCGCAACGTACCCCGCGAGCAGGCCGATGATCACGATGACCACCAGGAGCTCGAGCAGGGTGAAACCGAGCGTAGGGCGGGGAATCAACCTCATGCCTCCATCAATGAGCCCGAGGCGACGTGAATCGGACGGGCATTCACGTCGCCTCGCTCTTTGTACTCCGGGCAGGTTGAGCCCTTTACCCCTTGGATAGGCCGTTCGGACTAGTCCTCCTGGCGTGACAGGGTTTGCCCCCTGAAGAGGTCAAGGATTGGCGACCGTCACGCTGACCGGCGCCGAGGTCGTCTGGTTGCCGGCGGCGTCGCGCGCGACCGCGGTCAGGGTATAGGTCCCGTTCGGAACCGAAGTCGTGTACGCGGGGACGGCGTAGGGCGCGCTCGTGACTTCGCCGCCGAGGTTGATGCCGTTGTACTTGAATTGCACGCCCGCGACGCCGACATTGTCGGACGCGTTCGCCGCGATCGTGATCGTGCCGGAGACGGTGGCGCCGGACGCGGGTGAGGTGATGCTCACCTTCGGCTTCACCTTGTCCTTGTTCCACACCGTGACCGTGACCGGCGCCGACGCGCGCACATTGCCCGCGGCGTCGCGCGCGACCGCGCTCAGCGTGTGCGAGCCGTTGGCGAGCGTGGTCGTGTTGACGCTGACCGAATAGCCGGGCGTCGTGTCCTCGGCGCCGTGGTTGACGCCATCGACCTTGAACTGGACGCCCGCGACGCCGACGTTGTCCGCGGCGCTCGCGGTGACGCTGATCGTTCCGGAAACGGTGCTTCCGGACGAAGGCGAGCTGATGCTCACGGACGGCGGCGTCGTGTCGGGTGCCGGAATCGTTACCGATACCGGGGTCGCGGTCCACGCGGAATGGTTCGGAATCGCATCGTAGGCGCTGACGCGGTACCTGTAGGTCGTGCCCGCGCTCAGGCCGGTGTGGGAGAACGACGTCTGGGTCGTGGTCGCGAGCGGCGCGTCGTTGAGGTAGACGTAATAGCCGGTCACGCCGACATTGTCGGTGGACGGATTCCACGTCAGGTCGATCCGGCTCGAGGAGACCGCCGTGCCGACGAGACCGGTCGGGACGGTCGGCGCCTGCGTATCCGCCGGCGCGGCCGGCGGCGTCGTCACCGCGACCGGGGTGGCGGTCCACGCGGAGTGGTTGGGCACCGCGTCGTAGGCGCTGACGCGGTAGCTGTAGCTGGTGCCCGCAGTGAGGCCGGTGTGCGTGAACGAGGTCGTGGCGGTGGTCGCGAGCGCGACGTTATCGAGATAGACGTAGTAGCCCGTCACGCCGACGTTATCGGTCGAGGCGTTCCAGGTCAGGTTGATCTGGGTCGAGGACACCGCGCTGCCGGCGAGGCCGGTGGGAACGGTCGGCGCCTGCGTGTCGGCAGTCGAGGCAGTCGTCTTCAGCAGCACCGCCGCGTTGTGGCCCACCAGCGCGATCTGGGTCACGATCGGGATCGAGTCGATCGCGGCGCTCAGGTTGTCGTGCGTGAGCTGGCGGCTCGCCTGCGGCAGGATTATCGCGCTGGCGTCGTACGGGGTCGGATTGACATAGACGTAGCCTTTCTCGAACTCGCGCCAGTAGACGTTGACCGGGCCGATCGCGCTCACTTGATACGGGCCGATCGCCCGCCCGAGGTCGATCCGGTCGTACTCGTCGTACCACCACAGCCTGTTGTAGCCGCTGCCGCCGTTGAACATGAAATAGGCGCTGTTGAGCGTGTCATTCTTGCCGAGGAGAAAGGAGCCGAGCGAATACCACAGGATCTGCCAGTAGCCGGCGGGTCTGCCCCAGTTGTCGGTGCCCCACTGTCCTTCCGAGAGCACCGTGTGGCTCATCAGCGCAAGCTTGGAGTTGCGGATCGCGCCCATGAGGTCCACCTGGCGCTTCCACACGTCCTCGGCGAAGAACTGAACGGAGGCCGAGCCCCATTGCACGGCGAATGCGCCTTCCTCCAGAACCACATCCGGCGCATTGGCGCTCGCGTCGAGCGCGAGCCACGCGCTAGCGCCCTCGGCGCTCGTGCTCATGCTCCTGTTGCACCACAGCTTCTGGCCGAAGCCGCGCACGCCGGCCGTGATGCCCGCGGCGAAGGAGTTCATGGCGGCGGACCAGGCCGCACTGGTCGGATAGCGCGTGGAGACGCTGCTGTACTGTCCCGAGTAGCTGATCGTCGTGCAGTTGTCGGTGAAGATGCCGTCTGCGACCCAGGGCTGGTTCGCGATGTCGGCGCGGACCGCCTCGACCCAGTACGACTGGTAGGCGGCGCCGCCGAAATCCATCAGGTACCAGTACTGGCCGGCAGAAGGGTTGGAATAGTCGATGTTGTAAATGCGGTTGCCGCTCGAGTTGAGCAGGAACAGGCCGGGGTTGTTGCCGCTGAGGCTGCCCATCGAGTGCCCGCGCGAGACGTTATGGCGGCCCAGGCCGTTGAGGAACAGCTGCTGCGTAGAGTCGAGATGGCTCGGCGCTTCGGGGCCCATCTCGTACAGATAGATCTGCACGTTGGGGTTGAGCGCCTTGACCGCGGCCCAGGTGCTGGGCGAGAGCGCGCTGTAGCGCCAGCGGTCGATGTCGATGAGGTCGTAGCGCGCGAGCTTCTGCTCGTCGCCGGCGACGAGGTTCGGTCCGCCGCCGTAATAGACGATGAAGGTCGGTATGAACCTGGTCGACCCGGTCACGTCGGCCGCGGCCGGTGCCGACAGCAGCACCGCTACGAGAGCCGGGGCGACGAACGACAGTAATACCGCAACCCGCAACTTCAACTGCTTTGTGACTTCTGCCACGTTTCCCCCTGAAGATTCGAAAGAAATTGCAAACGTGACGCGTCGATATGCAAGCGACATGCCTGTCGCGAGCGGCGCTACAAGTCATTGAATTAGTGACAATGCATAGTGCGGAACGCGACAAGGAAGTCGCGATTCAACGACGGTCCGTTCGGACTTCTGCTCCGAAGGGACTGTTTATGCTCAGGGTAGAAGCGTCGCCTGCACCCGACGAATAGTGCTTTCGACTACAGCCGTTCGCCATCGGCTGCCCTATACTCGGCGCCAGGTTCGAGGAGCAATCAGACAATGAGAATACTGATTGCCGATGACCATCCAATTGTCCGCCACGGTCTGAAGCTCGTGCTTGCGTCGGATCCGGAGATGGAGGTCGTCGGGGAAGCGACCAACGGCAACGAGGTTCTGGAACTGGCGCGCACCGTCGCGTGGGATGTCGCGATTCTCGATTTTGCGATGCCGGGCAGGGGGGGCCTGGACCTGCTGGGCGATCTGAAACGCGAATTCCCGGACCGCCCGGTGCTCATCCTCAGCATCCATGCCGAGCAGCTGCACGCGATGCGCGTGCTGAAGGCGGGAGGCGCCGGCTACGTCAGCAAGGAGAGCGCGCCGCAGGAGCTGACCGCCGCGGTGCACAAGGTGGCCAGCGGCGGCCGGTACGTGAGCGCATCGCTCGCCGAGGTGCTCGCCGCCGCGCTCTCGCGCAACGGCGACAAGCCTCTGCACGAGACGCTCTCCGACCGCGAGTATCGCGTCATGTGGCTGCTTGCCTCGGGCAAGGAGATCGGCGAGATCGCGAAGGAGATGCAGCGCAGCCCGAGCACGGTGAGCACTTTCCGCACCCGGGTGCTGAAGAAGCTGGGCATCAGCAACAACGCCGAGCTGGTGCGCTACTGCATGACGCACAACCTCATCGGCTGAATTCGCGTCGAGGTGGTGGAGGCGGCGGGAATCGAACCCGCGTCCGCAAGTCATCCACAGTCAGGACTACATGCTTAGCCTGGTCGTTTGAGCTTCGCCTCGCACCCGCCGGCCGGCAGGCTGATGTTCGGCTAGCCGCTTCGACGGATCCCCGGGGCCAAGCGGCCAAGCCCCGGAGAGGGGCTGGTGAAAATGACGCTGCACCCCCACTTTCGTGAGGGCCTAGCCCACCAGCAGGCTAGTGCAGCGTCTCGCCGGTATTAGGCGGCGAGAGCGAAACGCTCGTCGTTGGCGTTTATGGTGTTTCCAGATGGATTTACGAGGTCACTGGTCCTCGGCATGCCCTGCGCTGCTTCAACACCTGCGTCGAAACCAGGTCGCCCCCGGAATCGCTGCAACAACAGCCGCATTATCCCATGTGGGGGCTAGAGGTGCCGGATCAAGTCCTGCGGGCGGTCGAGCACCAGGTCGGCTTGCCAGGTCCCGGGGTCGCCCGAGTCCGGGTGGTGATAGCCCCACTGCACCGCCACCGCGCGCATGCCCGCGGCGCGCGCGGCCTGCATGTCGCGCAGGTCGTCGCCGAGGTACCAGCACGCCGAGGCCGGTATGCCGAGCACCTCGACGGCGCGCTGCAGCTGCGCCGGGTGCGGCTTGATGTGCGGCGTGGTGTCGCCGCAGACCACGCACGCGGGCTCCAGGCGCAGGGCCGCGACGATGCGGTCGGTGAAGCGCGTCGCCTTGTTGGTCACGATTCCCCAGGTGATCGAGCGCGCGCCGAGCGCCGCCAGCAGCTCGGGGATGCCCGGGAACAGGCGCGTGCCGACGCAGGTCCGCTCGCGGTAGTGCTCGAGGAAGGCGTCGCGCAGAGGGACGAAATCCGGGTCTCCCGGATCGACGCCGAATCCCACCCGCACCAGGCCGCGCGCGCCCGCCGAGGCGAACGGCCGCACGCGCTCGAGCGGGATCTCCTCCAGCCCCTGGTCCCTGCGCAGCAGGTTCATCGCCGCGGCCAGGTCGGGCGCCGTGTCCGCGAGCGTCCCGTCGAGGTCGAACAGCACCGCGCAGGCGCCGTTCGTTGCACGCTCGCTAGGCATCTCTGGCGCAGCAGACCGAGTAGTTGACGTCGCAGCTCTCGCCGAGGCGGTATCGACCCATGATCGGATTGTAGGTCATGCCCTTGAGCTCGAGCGGTGTCAGACCCGCGTCGCGGCACCATTGCACGAGCTCGGAAGGCTTGATGAAGCGCGCGTAGTCGTGCGTGCCCTTCGGCAGCAGCCCGAGCAGGTATTCCCCGCCGATCACCGCGAACAGGTAGGACTTCGGATTGCGGTTGATGGTGGAGAAGAAGACGCGCCCGCCCGGGCGTGCCAGGCGCGCGCAGGCCGCGACCGCGCTTGCCGGATCCGGCACGTGCTCGAGCAGCTCCATGCACGTGACGATGTCATAGGCGGCAGGGTTGGTTTGAACGTGTTCCTCCGCGGAAGCTTTCAGATATTTCACTGAAAGAGCGGATTCATGCAAGTGCAACTCCGCAACTCTCAGCGCCTTCTCCGAGAGATCGATTCCGGTCACCTTCGCTCCCGCGCCCGCCATCGCCTCGCTCAGGATGCCGCCGCCGCATCCCACATCGAGCACCGCGCGGCCGGCGAGCGGGGCGAGGCCCTCGATCCAGGCAAGCCGCAGCGGATTGAGCTCGTGCAGCGGACGGAACTCGCCGTGCGGGTCCCACCAGCGGTGCGCGAGTTCGCTGAACTTGCGCAGCTCGGCGGGATCGGCGTTCGGCGATGCGTTGGTCATTGACCCCGATTTTGCCCTATAAAAACAAAAAGCCCCGCCGGAGCGGGGCTTTCTGGAGGATCGTGCCGGCTACTTCTTGGTGCCGATCACCTCGATCTCCACGCGGCGGTTCTTCTGGCGGCCGTCCTTGGTCTTGTTGCTCGCCACGGGCTGCTTCTCGCCCTTGCCCTCGGTGTAGATCCGGTTCGGCTCCACGCCCTTCGACACCAGGTAGGCCTTGACCGACTCGGCGCGGCGCACCGACAGCTTCTGGTTGTAGGCGTCGCTGCCGATCGAGTCCGTATGGCCGATCGCGATCACCACTTCCAGGTTGATGCCGCGGATCTTGCTGGCGAGATCGTCGAGCTTGCTCTTGCCCGCAGGCTTGAGCACCGACTTGTCGAAGTCGAACAGCACGTCCGCCGCCAGCGTCATCTTCTGGGCGACGGGCTTGGGCTTGGGTTTGGGCGTCGGCTTCATCGCCGGCTTGGCCGGCGGTGGCGGGGTGACCATGGGTGCCGGCGCCTTGCGCACCAGATCCGGGTCGCACTCCTCGATCGCCATCGCAGGGGTCCAGGAGGTCTGCTTCCAGCACAGACCGGTACTGTTCTTCCACACGGGGCCGCCGACGCCCTGCGTCCAATGGCCATCTTTCGTCTGGGCTGCCAGGTCAAGCGATGTCGCCGAAAACGCGATTCCTGCGGCAAAAAGCAGCGGCATCCAAGGTTTGTTCTTCATGGGTTCCTCTCGCTGGAGTTGCGGGATGTTTGCCGGAAAATTTTGTTGAATCAAGGCTCTGGACGGGCTCTCAAGGTATTCTGCCACACTTTGCACCGGGTATTCAAGCCGAAAAGGGCGGGATTGTTGCTCTTACGCCCGTCGAGCAGTCGCTTTCCGGCGACCCATACGTCCGTGACCTGCTCGCGCGCTGCCGTGTATACAAGATGCGACAGGGGGTCGTAGCAGGGCGACAGCTCGGGGAAGGAGTCCGATTCAGCCTCCGGCGGAAGCAGCCGCACGGCAACGAGGTCGGCCGCCTTGCCCGGGACGATGGAACCGATGCGCGCTTGCAGGCCGAGCGCCGTCGCGCCCCCGAGCGTCGCGGCATGGAGCGCTGCATGCGCCGGCATGGCCTCGGCGTCGTGCGCCGCCGCCTTGGCGAGCAGCGCCGCCAGCCGCATTTCCTCGAGCAAGTCGAGCCGGTTGTTGCTCGCCGCGCCATCAGTGCCGAGCGACAGGTTGATTCCCGCGGCGGTAATTCGCGCCACCGGCGCGAGGCCGCTTGCCAGCTTGAGATTGGAGGACGGGCAGTGCGCGACCGAGGCGCCGTGCCTCGCCAGCAGAGCGATCTCCTCGTCGCTCAGGTGCACGGCATGCACCGCGATCAGGCCGGGCCCGAGCAACCCCAGACGCTGCAGTCGCGCGAGCGGGCGCACGCCGTGCTCGGCGACCGAGCGCTCGAGCTCCTCTGCAGTCTCGTGCACGTGGATGTGGACCGGGACGTCGATCTCGGCAGCGATCTTCGCGATCTTGCGGAAGGTGGCGTCCGACACCGTGTACGGGGCGTGCGGCGCGAGGCAGAAGGAGACCAGCGGGTGCTCGCGCCAGCGGTCGCGCAGCGCCAGCCCCTTTGCCAGGTAATCGTCCGGATCGGCGGCATAGACCGAGGGAAAATCGAGCACGATCATGCCGAGCGAGACGCGCATTCCGGCTGCGAGCGCCGCCTCGAGCGCGGCTTCCGGAAAGAAGTACATGTCGTTGAAGCAGGTGACTCCGCCGCGCAGCATCTCGGCGCAGGCGAGCAGCGTTCCGTCCCTGACGAACTGCGGCGAAACGTGGCGCGCCTCGATGGGCCAGATGTGCTCCTCGAGCCAGCGCATCAGCGGCAGGTCGTCGGCGATGCCGCGCATCAGCGCCATCGCCGCATGCGTGTGCGCGTTGACCAGGCCAGGGATGAGAGCGTGCTCGCCGAGCGGCACGCGCGCGTAGGACGGGAAGCGCGCCTCGGCCTCGGCGCGCGGCAGCAGCGCCTCGATCACGCCGTCGCGCAGCGCGACGGCGTGATCTTCGAGAACCGCGCCGGAGGGCTCGACCGGTACGACCCAGCGCGCGCTGAGAAGTGCGGGCTCTACCGCGGCTTGCCCTGCAGCTCTACCTCGACGCGCCGGTTCGGCGCCAGGCAGGCGATGAGCGCCTTGCGGTCCTTCTGGCTGCACGAGACAAACGGCTGAAAGCTTCCCATGCCGGTCTTGCCGTAGCCGGTGACCTCGATCTGCGAGGCGTTCATGCCTTTCGACGCGAGGTAGGCCTTGACCGCGTTGGCGCGGCGCTCGGAGAGCTTCTGGTTGTATTGCGCCGAGCCGAGCCGGTCGGTGTGGCCGCCGACGTTGACGTAGCTGATCGCGCCCACCGTGCCGAGCTTGCCGATGATGTCGGTGTCGAGGCGGAACATAGCCATGTTGTCCAGCTTGGCGCCACCGAGCGGGAAGTACACCGTCGAGCGCAGCACCGCCGGCTTGGGCTTCGCCGCGGGCTTGGGCTTCGCCGCGGGCTTGGGCTTGGGCGGCGGCGGCGGTGCGACCATGGGCGCCGGCGCCTTGCGCACCAGATCCGGGTCGCATTCCTCGATCGCCAGCGCCGGCGTCCACGACGTCTGCTTCCAGCACTGGCCGGAGCCGTTCTTCCAGACCGGGCCGCCGACGCCCTGCGTCCAGTGGCCGTCCTTGGTCTGCGCGCTTGCCGTTGCGAATGCGCCGCACGCCAGAATCGCCAGCGCGGACGCGACCAATCCCCTTGTATTCGTCACCGTGTCCCCTCCCTCACGTGGAGCCGCAAGCAGCGCCAATTAGAGCACAAATCGCGGCGATTTGCAGGGAGCGCATGCTAAAATTCCGGGTGCTTCCAGCAGTGATTTCTCGCCCCAGGCCACCTTTGCTTTCTCCCCGAGAATAACAGCAGGGACATGGAACCCTTTGCCAAGGAAACCATCCCGGTAAGCCTCGAAGAGGAGATGCGCCGGTCCTATCTCGATTACGCGATGAGCGTGATCGTGG
Organism: Betaproteobacteria bacterium; assembly: GCA_016177575.1. Taxonomy (GTDB): domain Bacteria; phylum Pseudomonadota; class Gammaproteobacteria; order Burkholderiales; family SG8-39; genus RBG-16-66-20. The sequence goes on along the minus strand of JACOVA010000002.1, from coordinate 3,091 downwards.
GGCGCGCGCTGCCGGACGTGAGGGACGGCCTGAAGCCCGTGCACCGGCGCGTGCTGTTCGCGATGCACGAGGCGAACAACGTCTGGAACCGCTCGTACGTGAAATGCGCGCGCGTGGTCGGCGAGGTGCTCGGCAAGTACCACCCGCACGGCGACACCGCGACCTACGAAGCGCTGGTGCGCATGGCGCAGGATTTTTCCATGCGCTATCCGCTGGTGGACGGCCAGGGCAACTTCGGCTCGGTCGACGGCGACAACGCTGCCGCCTACCGCTACACCGAGTGCCGGCTGGAGCGCCTGGCGGCCGAGATGCTCGCCGACATCGACAAGGAGACGGTCGATTTCGTCGACAACTACGACGGCAAGGAGCGCGAGCCGACGGTGCTGCCGGCGCGCCTGCCCAACCTGCTGCTGAACGGCTCTTCGGGCATCGCGGTCGGCATGGCGACCAACATACCGCCGCACAACGTGTCCGAGGTGGTGGACGCCTGCCTGCGGGTGCTGCAGGAGCCGCAGTGCGCGATCGAGGACCTGATCAAGCTCATGCCGGCGCCCGATTTTCCGACTGCCGGGATCATCTACGGCATCTCGGGGGTGCACGAAGGGTACCGCACCGGGCGCGGCCGCGTGGTGATGCGCGCGCGCACCCACTTCGAGGAGGCCGGCAAGGGCGACCGGCAGGTGATCGTCGTCGACGAGTTGCCCTACCAGGTGAACAAGAAGGCGTTGCTCGAGCGCATCGCCGAGCAGGTGACGGAGAAGAAGCTGGAGGGCATTTCCGACATCCGCGACGAGTCCGACAAGGACGGCATCCGCGTGGTGATCGAGCTCAAGCGCGGCGAGCTCCCCGAAGTGGTCCTCAACAACCTGTTCAAGCAGACCCAGCTGCAGGACACCTTCGGCATGAACATGGTTGCGCTGGTCGACAGCCAGCCGCGCGTGCTCAACCTGAAGGAGCTGCTCGAGGCGTTCATCTCCCATCGCCGCGAGGTGGTGACGCGCCGCACCGTGTTCGAGCTGCGCAAGGCGCGCGAGCGCGGCCACGTGCTCGAGGGCCTGGCGGTGGCGCTCTCGAACGTCGACGAAGTGATCGCGCTGATCAAGCAGGCGCCCGCACCCGCGGATGCCAAGCGCGAGCTGATGGCCAGGCCCTGGGGCTCACAGCTGGTGAGGGAAATGCTGGCGCGGGTATCCGGGGGGCACGAGCAGTACCGGCCGGCCGGCCTCGCCGCCGAGTTCGGCCTCAAGCCCGAGGGCTACCGGTTGTCGGGGGAGCAGGCGCAGGCAATCCTCGAGCTGCGCCTGCAGCGCCTCACCGGGCTGGAGCAGGACAAGATCCGCGACGAGTACCGCGAGGTGATGGCCACCATCGCCGACCTGCTCGACATCCTCGACAAGCCGGCGCGCATCGTCGCCATCATCGGCGACGAGCTGCGCCACATCAAGGACGAGTTCGGCGACCGGCGCAAGAGCGAGATCGTCACCGTCGCCGAGGACATCTCGATCGAGGACCTGATCGCGCCGCAGGACATGGTGGTCACCTTCTCGCACGGCGGCTACGTCAAGTCGCAGCCGCTCGCCGACTACCGCGCCCAGCGCCGCGGCGGGCGCGGCAAGACCGCCGCTACCACCAAGGACGACGATTTCATCGAGCGGCTGTTCGTCGCGCACTCGCACGACTACCTGCTGTGCTTCTCCGACCGCGGGCGGCTGTACTGGCTCAAGGTGTTCGAGGTGCCGCAGGGGAGCCGCACCAGCCGCGGCAAGCCCGTGGTCAACATGTTCCCGCTCGAGGAGGGCGAGAAGATCACCGCGGTGGTGCCGGTCAAGGAATTCGACGAGAACCACTTCGTCTTCATGGCGACCGCCAAGGGCACGGTGAAGAAGACGCCGCTCGCCGAGTTCTCGCGCCCGCGCCCCTCCGGCATCATCGCCGTCGGCCTCGACGAGGGCGACTACCTGATCGGCGCCGCGCTCACCGACGGCAAGTACGACGTCATGCTGTTCTCCACCGAGGGCAAGGCGGTGCGCTTCGTCGAGGAGGACGTGCGGCCGATGGGACGCCAGGCGACCGGCGTGCGCGGCATGCGCCTGCCCGAGGACCGCGGCTGGCGCGTGGTCTGCATGCTGGTGGCGAAGGACGAGCGCCAGACCGTGCTCACCGCGACCGAAAACGGCTACGGCAAGCGCACGCCGATCCCGGAGTACACGCGCCACGGCCGCGGCGGCCAGGGCATGATCGCCATCCAGACCACCGAGCGCAACGGCGCGCTGGTCGGCGCGGTGCTGGTCGACGACGACGACGAGGTGATGCTGATCTCGACCGGCGGCGTGCTGATCCGCACCGCAGTGGCGCAGATCCGCGAGCAGGGCCGCTCGACGCAGGGCGTGACGCTGATTTCGCTCTCCGAGGGCGAGAAGCTGGCGGGCATCGCGCGCCTCGTCGATCGCGACGAGGAAGAGGGCAATGGCGGCGATGGCTCCCCCGGCGCGATGATTCCTCCTCCAGTGGAAGACAAAGGCCCCACCCTGCACTGATGTCACGGATATTCAACTTCAGCCCCGGCCCCGCGGTGCTGCCGGAAGAGGTGCTTGCGCGCGCCGGCGACGAGATGCTCGACTGGCGCGGCACCGGCATGTGCGTGATGGAAATGAGCCACCGCGGCAAGGAGTTCATGTCGATCGCCGCCGAAGCCGAGCAGGACCTGCGCGAGCTGCTCGCCGTGCCGGCCGGATACCGGGTGCTGTTCCTGCAGGGCGGGGCGACGCTGCAGTTCGCGCAGGTGCCGATGAACCTGCTCGCCGGCAAGGGCAAGGCCGACTACGTGCTCACCGGCGAGTGGTCGAAAAAGGCGGTCAAGGAGGCGCAGGCCCTCTGCGACGTGCACGTTGCGGCCAGCTCCGAGGACAAGGGGTTCACGTACTTTCCTTCGCAAGAGACCTTCCAGGCCAGAGCTGACGCGGCCTATCTGCACTATTGCTCCAATGAAACCATCGGTGGCGTAGAGGCGCACTGGATACCGGAGAGCAAAATCCCCTTGGTCGCGGACGCGTCCTCGCACATCCTGTCGCGACCGCTCGACGTATCCAGG
>JACOVA010000001.1 GCA_016177575.1 Betaproteobacteria bacterium | reverse complement strand
TGGAACCACAGGGCGAGCGGGGTGCTGGAATGCTCGAAGATCGTCCCGGCGCAGGGGTAGGTATGGCACCCCTCCTTGCAAGCGTAGGCGCGGCGTCCGGCAATCTTGGTGAGTTTGCCGACTAATCCGCACTGCGGGCAGGCGTCGGCCTTCCCGTAGCGCCTCTCAAGGATAGCGGCTAGGCAGGCGTCGTCGTCCGGGTACTGAGCCGATGCGGATTAGTGTAATCTCGGCGCCGCGCATGGAGCCGGAGCTTCTCCGGGGCGACGCCCCCGTCCTGAGCGTGTCGCAGCTGCTGCGCAGCGCCCGCGAGCTGCTCGAGCGGCGCTTTCCCCTGCAGTGGGTCGCCGGCGAGATCTCGGGCCTGCGCCCGGCCGCCTCCGGGCATCTCTACTTCGTGCTCAAGGACGAGCAGGCGCAGGCCGACTGCGTGATGTTCCGCAGCCGCGCCGCGGCGCTCGACTGGGAGCCGCGCGACGGGCTCAAGGTCGAGGTGCGCGCGCTGGTGACGCTGTACGAGCCGCGCGGACGGTTCCAGCTGAACGTCGAAGCGATGCGCCGCGCCGGCCTCGGTCCGCTCTATGAGCGCTTCCTCAAGCTGAAGGAGAAGCTCGAGCGCGAGGGCCTGTTCGACCCGGCCGCCAAGCGCGCCGTTCCCGGGCATCCGCGGCGTATCGGCATCGTCACCTCGCTCGCTGCGGCGGCGCTGCGCGACGTGCTGACCACGCTCGCGCGCCGCAACCCCTCGATCCCGGTCGTCGTCTATCCGGCGCCGGTGCAGGGCGACGGCGCGGCCACCAGGCTCGCGCAAGCGCTCGACACCGCAAATCTGCGCGCCGAGTGCGATGTACTGCTGCTGGTGCGCGGCGGAGGCTCGATCGAGGATCTCTGGCAATTCAACGAGGAAGCCGTGGCGCGCGCGATCCGCGCCTCGAAGATCCCGGTGGTGGTCGGCGTGGGCCACGAGACTGACTTCACCATCGCCGATTTCGCCGCCGACCAGCGCGCCCCCACCCCCACGGCCGCGGCCGAGCTGGTCAGCCCTTCGCGCGCGGCCCTGCTGGCGCGCGTCGCCGAGCTGGGCTTCCGAATCTCGCGCGAAACCTCCCGCAGGATCGAGTACGCGATGCAGGCGGTCGACACCCTCGCCCGGCGCCTCGTTCACCCCGCCGAGCGCCTGCGCGCCTCCTGGCAGCACCTCGCCCACCTCGGCGCGCGCCTCTCTGCAGCCACCGCGCGCCGGCTCGAGCAGCTTGCCGCGCAGGTAAAGCACGCCAAGGCGAGCCTCACCGCCTTCGACCACCCCGCCCTGCTCGCACGCGGCTATTCCGTCACTCGCAGCGCCAAGGGCGAGATCCTCCGCGACGCCGCACGCGTCGCCGCGGGCGAGCACCTCACCACCACGCTCGCCAAGGGATGGATCGAAAGCAGGGTTCTGAAGAAAGGCGATCCGGACCGCTCATGACGAGGATTCTCGCCTTGCCGGTCGCACTCGTGCTGCTCGTCCAGGCGGCCGCGGCCGCGGACCCGCGGCCGCCGCTGCGGGGCGTATCGGCGATACGCGCCGGGAACTACGGCGCTCCGTCGGTGCTGCTCGAGGACCGGCAGAAAGTGCGGCCGATCATCGAAGAGCTGAACGCCCTGCGAAGCAAGCCCTGGCGTCGAGGCGAGACCAGGCTCTCGTGCTACGCGACCGTCGTGCTGCTCGGCGGCAAGCGCACGCTGGCGACTCTGCGCGTCCGGCCGGATCTCGTCGTCGAGCGTTCGGGAGCGAAGGGCCAGGCGAGCTACAGTATTGCGATCGGGCAATCCGACCTGCCCGGGCTGACCACGCTGCTGAGCGAGATCGCGCCCGCGCAGGACTGCAGATGACCGCCCAGCCGGCCTAGCGCGCGCCGAGCAGGCGCGAGGCGCGGCCTAGGTCCTTCTTCTTCACCCAGAAAATGGCGCCGTAGCGGCGCTTGCCGGCGGTCACGGCATCGAGCGCGATGAGGTTGATCCTCGCCTTGGCGAGCCGGCCGAGGATGCCGGTGAGCGCGCCGACGCGGTCGTCGCCGCGCACCAGGAACACAGTCTTTCTCTTCGACACGCGCAGGCCCGCCTTCTTCGCCGCGCTGCGGAACTTGGCGCCGTTCTCAGGGATGAAGTCCACCTGCGCGCCGCCGCCCTCGGGAAAACCCGTGAACGCGAGCAGGTTCACGCCTGCCTTCTTCATGACGCCGAGGAGCATTGCCCCGGCGCCGGGACGCTGCGAGACCTTCATGCTGTAGTAGTCGGCCTTGCGGATGCTTGCCATGGTTCCTCCTTGGGTGGGGCCTATAATTCTCCGCTTCCTGGGGAAGGATGGCACTAGCGCCATGGGTCATCGGCTGTCCAAGATCGCGACGCGCACCGGGGACGGGGGCGAGACAGGCCTCGGCGACGGCAGCCGCGTGGCGAAGGATTCGGCACGCATCCAGGCCCTGGGCGACATCGACGAGCTCAATTCGAGCCTCGGGCTGCTGCTGGCCGAGAAGATGCCGGCCGGGGTGCGCGCAGCGCTGCTGCAGGTGCAGCACGACCTGTTCGACCTGGGCGGCGAGGTCTGCATCCCGGGGCACTCGATGATCACCGAGGCGCACGTGCTGCGCCTGGATGCGCTGCTGCAGACCTACAACAGCCGCCTGCCCGCGCTCAAGGAATTCATCCTGCCCGGCGGCAGCCGCGCCGCCGCCGGAGCGCACCTCGCGCGCACGGTCTGCCGGCGCGCCGAGCGCAGCCTGGTCGCGCTCGGCCGCGCCGCGCCGGTCGGCGAGCGCGCGCGCCAGTACCTGAACCGGCTCTCCGACCTGCTGTTCGTGCTCGGGCGCGCGCTCAACCGTGCCGGCAGGCGCGGCGACGTGCTCTGGCGCCACCAGCGCAGCAAGGGGCGAGCGGGCTGACTATAGAATCCGTCCATGCCACACGCTAGCGCGGTTCGCGCGCTCGTCTTCGACGTTTTCGGCACGGTCGTCGACTGGCGCGGCTCGATCATCCGCGAGTGCCGTGCGCTCGGGCGCCGGGCGAAGCTCGCGGTCGATTGGGCGGCGTTCGCGGATGCCTGGCGCGCCGGCTACCGGCCGGCGATGGCGCGCGTGCGCTCGGGCGAGCTGCCGTGGATGTCGATCGACCAGCTGCACCGCATGATCCTCGATGAGCTGCTCGCGCGCTTCGACATCGTCGGCCTGACCGAGGCGCAGGTCGATCACCTCAACCGCGTCTGGCACCGGCTCGAGCCCTGGCCCGAGGCGCGGCGCGGCTTGGCGCTGCTCAAGCGCCGCTACCTGCTCGCCACTCTCTCCAACGGCAACATGGCGCTGCTGGTCAACATGGCGAAGCGCGCGCGCCTGCCATGGGACTGCGTGCTCTCGGCGGAGCTGTTCCGCCGCTACAAGCCCGATCCCGAGACCTACCTCGGCGCCGCGGCGATGCTGGGACTCGAGCCCGGCGAAGTGATGATGGTCGCGGCGCACAAGGACGACCTGCGCGCCGCCAAGGCCTGCGGACTGGCCACCGCGTTTGTGCGCCGGCCGCGCGAGCGGGGGCCCAGGGTGAAGCTCGACGTCGCGCCGGAGCCCGACTTCGACGTCAACGCGAAGGACTTCGTGGACCTGGCGGCACGGATGGCGAAATGAGCCCCGCGGCGGGCACGCGCGGGCACTCCCCCGAGCGCACGACGCGCCACCGCGTGCTGATCGTGGACGACGAGGAGTCGATGCGCCTGTTACTCGCTCGCATCCTCGCCAGCGCGCTCAAGCTGGAAGTGACGCTCGCCGGCACCTGCGAGCAGGCGCTGCGGCTGGCCGGCAACTACGCCTACGACGCGATTCTGCTCGACCTGCTCATGCCCGGCGTAGGCGGCTTCGAGGTGCTGAGGGAGATCCGCGCGGCTTCGCCCAACGTGGCGACCCCGGTGATCATCGTCTCGGTGCTCGCGGACGAGGCGACCCGGGAGCGCTGCATGCGCGCGGGCGCCAACGCCTACGTCGTCAAGCCGGTCGAGCGCCACGCGCTGGTCGCCACCGTCAGGGCGCAGATCGCGGGGCGCAGGAAACCGAAATCCACCGGAAAGTGACCATGGCTGAAATCAGGATCCAGAACATCGATGCGCTCGGCAAGCCCCTCGGCCAGTACTCGCACCTGAGCCGCGTCAAGGGCGCGACCGAGACCCTCTACATCGCCGGCATGGTCTCCGCGGCGGAGGGCTTCGACGCCCAGTGCAGCGGCGCGTTCGCGCAGATCGAGACCGCGCTCAAGGCCTGCGGCGCCGGCTGGGGCAACGTGGCGCAGTTCACCACCTACCTGGTGCACTCGCAGGACATTGCAAAATTCATGGCCTGGCGCCAGCGCGAGTTTCCGAGGATGTTTCCCGACGGCAGGTACCCGCCCAACACGCTGCTGGTCATCGACCGCCTGGTGCAGGAGCAGTTCCTGATCGAGGTGCAGACGATCGCGGTGCTCTGAGCCTAGATCTTCTCTTCGGCAACGAAGACCTCTTCGCGCGTCTTGCGCAGCGCCGGGAGCGCGATGATCGCCAGCAGGATCACCGAGGCGATCAGGAAGCCGAGGCTGATCGGCTTGTCAGGGCTCACGAACACGGTCGGGTCGCCGCGCGAGAGCAGCATCGCGCGCCGCAGGGTCTCCTCCCTCAGCGGCCCGAGGATGAAGCCGAGGATGAGCGGCGCCGGCTCGCACTCGAGCTTCGCGCAGACGTAGCCGAGCAGCCCGAACAGCGCCATCAGGAAGCAGTCGAAGGGCTGGTTGGAGATGCTGAATACGCCCACCGCCATGAACAGCAGGATCGACGGATAGAGGATGCGGTAGGGCACGGTGAGCAGCTTGATCCACAGGCCGATCATCGGCAGGTTGAGCACCACCAGCATCAGGTTGCCCACCCACATCGAGGCGATCATGCCCCAGAAGAGCTGCGGCCGCTCGGTCATCACCTGCGGCCCCGGGGCGATGCCCTGGATCATCATGGCGCCGATCATCAGCGCCATCACCGCGTTGCCGGGGATTCCGAGCGTGAGCAGCGGAATGAAGGAGGTCTGCGCGCCGGCGTTGTTGGCCGACTCGGGCGCCGCCACCCCTTCGATCGCGCCCTTGCCGAACTCGTGTGAATGCTTCGAGACCTTCTTCTCCAGCGTGTAGGCGGCGAAGGACGACAACAGCGCGCCGCCGCCGGGCAGGATGCCGAGCGCCGAGCCCAGAGCCGTGCCGCGCGTTATCGGCTTCCACATGCGCTTCCAGTCCTCTTTGCTCGGCATCAGGCTGCCCACCCTGCTGGTGAAGACCTCGCGGTGCTCCTTCTGCTCGAGGTTGCCGATGATCTCGGCGAGGCCGAACATGCCCATGGCGACGGTCACGAAGCCGATGCCGTCGGCCACCTCGGCGATGCCGAAAGCGAAGCGCAGCACGCCGGAGTTGACGTCGGTGCCGACCAGGCCGAGCAGCAGCCCGAGGATCACCATGGCGATCGCCTTGATGAGCGAACCGCTCGCGAGCACCACCGCCGACACGAGGCCGAGCACCATGAGCGAGAAGTATTCGGCGGGGCCGAACTTGAGCGCCACCTCGGCGAGCGG
>JACOVA010000110.1 GCA_016177575.1 Betaproteobacteria bacterium | reverse complement strand
GCCTGCGGCCTGCCGTCCGCGCCGAGCACCCATACGCGCCCGCCGCTCGCCGCCCGGCCGGTCTGCTCAGCGACGATCTCCTCGTAACGCGCGCGCTGCTCGGCATTCAGCATCCCGGCGATGCTGGCGCGTGACTCGGCGCGGAGACGCTCGCCCTGCTTGCGGCGTTCCGCCTCGCTTTGCCCCTTGAGTCCCTGCATCTTCTGCCGCTGCTCGGCAAAGATCGTTTCGAGCTTCTGCTGCTGGTCCGCGTCGAGCTTGAGCTCCCGGGTAAGCCGCTCGCGCTGCGCGCGCGCCGCCTCCGGGCCGCGCTGCGGGGCACCGGCCCCCGGAGCCGCCGCCGGTGAATCCTTTCGCGCGTCCGCGACGCCGGCGGGCCTGAAGCGCAGCGCGGCGTTCGGCACCCTGAGCGCATTGTCGCGGGTGTCGACCACGACGCGCACGTTGGCAGTCATCCCGGGGAACAGGATGAAATCGGGATTGGGCGCGGAGACGACCGCGATATACGTCACCACGTTCTGCACGACCTGCGCCGCCTTGCGCACCTGCACGACCTTGCCGGAAAAAGTGCGCCCGGGGAAGGAATCGACGGTGAACGTGACGTCCTGATCGACCCGCACGCGCCCGACCTCGGACTCGTCGATGGAGGTGTCGACCTGCATGTCGCGCAGGTCCTGCGCGATCGTGAACAGGGTAGGGGCCTGCAGGCTCGCCGCGACGGTCTGGCCGGCGTCCACGTTGCGCGAGATCACGACGCCGTCGACCGGCGCGCGGATCGCGGTGCGCTCGAGATCGACCCTCGCCTGCGCGAGCTGCGCCTCGCGCTGCTTGACCACCGCTTCCACGTTGCGCACCTGCGCCTCGCCCACGTTGAGATGCGCCTGCGCGGTCTTCAGTTGCTCCTGCGCCGCCTCGAACGTGGCCTGATCCTTGTCGCGCTGCGCCGCGGAGACGAAGTTCTTCTCGAACAGCGCCCGCGAACGTTCATACACGCGCTGCGCATCGGCGAGATTGACCCTGGTGCGCGACACTTCGGCCTGCAGCGCCGCAACGTTGGCGCGCTGGGTCAGCACCGTCGCGCGGGCGGACTCGAGGTCGGCGAGCGCCTGGTTGACGCGCAGCTCGAACGAGGCCGGATCGATCAGCGCAATCAGCTGGCCCTTCCTGACCGGGGAGTTGTAGTCAACGTAGATCTCCTTCACCTGGCCCGAGACCTGCGAGCCGACCTGCACCGCAACGACCGGATTGAGCGTGCCGTTCGCCGAGACCGCCGCGGTGATCGCGCCGCGCTCCACCTTGCCGAGCCGGTAGGCCGCCTCTCCACTGCGCGCACTCCACCACGTATAGGCGCCGGCGCCGCCTGCCGCGAGCAGCAGCACGATTCCGGCGATGATGAAACGTCTGCTCATAAGCGCTTTCCCGGCGGTCGCCGCGGCGATGCCGCGCCGGCGCCGTGCCGGGAATAACGATCAAAACGGCATTTTAGCTGACACGGGCAGCGCCGAATACAGCGCCCGGATGCGACTTTGTAACGAAAAGTTTCACGCCGCCCGCGCGGCGGTGGCGGTCTGAGCCGCACGGCGCCGGCGGCTTCCGCACGCCCGGTCGCACCGCCTACGTGCGGCGGTAGATCTCCGCCCCGCTCTCGACGAACTCGCGCGCCTTCTCTTCCATTCCCTTGGCGAGCGCCTCCTCGTCCGACACGCCGTGCCTCGCGGCATAGTCGCGCACGTCCTGGGTGATCTTCATCGAGCAGAAGTGCGGGCCGCACATCGAGCAGAAGTGCGCGAGCTTCGCGCCCTCCTGGGGAAGCGTCTCGTCGTGAAACTCGCGCGCCGTGTCGGGATCGAGCCCCAGGTTGAACTGGTCCTCCCACCGGAACTCGAAGCGCGCCTTCGAGAGCGCGTTGTCGCGGATCTGCGCGCCGGGATGCCCCTTGGCGAGGTCGGCGGCGTGCGCCGCGATCTTGTAGGCGATGATGCCGTGCCCGGGCCTTCGATCATCACCTGCACGTCGTGATTCCAGGCGATTTCGGTGAGCTCGCCGAGGGTCTTCAGCTCCGCGATCTGCGCCTCGTCGTTCGCGTCGTAGATCGAGCCGGGCCGCAATCCGTCGCCGAGCGAGAACGCGACGTCGTAGGCCCTCATGATCTCGCAGATCTCCGCGAAGCGCGTGTAGAGGAAGCTCTCCCGGTGGTGCGCGAGACACCACTTCGCCATGATCGAGCCGCCGCGCGAGACGATACCCGTCATGCGCTTCGCGGTGAGCGGAATGTAGGGCAGCCGCACACCCGCGTGCACGGTGAAGTAGTCCACTCCCTGCTCCGCCTGCTCGATCAACGTGTCGCGGTAGACCTCCCAGGTGAGGTCTTCCGCCTTGCCGCCGACCTTCTCGAGGGCCTGATAGATCGGCACCGTGCCGATGGGGACGGGGGCGTTTCGCAGGATCCATTCGCGGGTCTCATGGATATTCCGGCCGGTCGAGAGATCCATGACGGTGTCCGCGCCATGTTTGATCGCCCAGGTCATCTTCTCGACCTCCTCCTCGATGGTCGAGGCTAGGGCGGAATTGCCGATGTTGGCGTTGATCTTCACGAGGAAGCGCCGGCCGATGATCATCGGCTCCGTCTCGGGATGATTCACGTTGGCGGGCAGGATCGCGCGGCCCCGGGCGATCTCGTCGCGCACCAACTCGGGCGCCACGCCCTCGCGGAGCGCGACGAACTCCATCTCGGGCGTGACCTCGCCGCGCCGCGCGTAGTGCATCTGGGTGACCCTGCGGCCGGGCGTCGCGCGCAGCGGCCGGCGGACGCTCGCGAAGCGGACGCCGCCGAGGGCCGGATCGTCGTCGCGCTGCCGGCGGTAGACGGACGTCGGGCCCGGCAGCTCCTCGACGTCGCCGCGCCCGAAGATCCAGGCCTGACGCAACGGCGGGAGCCCGCGCTTGACGTCGAGCAGGGTCTCGGGATCGGTGTAGGGGCCGCTCGTGTCGTAGAGGCGGACGGGCGGATTGCCGCCCGCGAGAAGCACCTCGCGCATCGGGACGCGGACCCCGGGGTGCCGGCCGGTCAGGTAGATCTTGCGAGAAGCCGTCATGGCGCCTCCCTTCGCTGGCATTAACCAGGTCAGGTTCATGCGGTCGGCGGCGGTCAGCCGCCCTCTCAGCCCGGTGTTCCCGAGCTCCCGCGGTTCGAGCGTGATGACCGCTAGGCTACGCCGGTTCGGCCGGACGTTCAAGCGGACGAATACCGCCCGGCGCCCGGCCGTCGAAGGAGACGATCGGTACGGTTCCCTCGTCACCCTCGCCCTCGCCGCCGTCCTGTTCGGCTCCGGGCCGGTCCTGGCCGACGCGCCCGGCGGGTCCGGTCCGCGGCACGGCGTCGGCCAGCGCCTCCAACTCGAGCTCGGGCTGACCGACAGCCAGGTGCAGGCCCTCCGCGAGATCCGGGAGCGCCAGCGCGGCGCCACGCGCCAGGTATGGGGCGCGCTCGTTCGGGCCCAGGCGGAGCTCCGGCGGCTCGCCCTCGGCGGCGCCGCCGACGCGACGGTCCAGGCGAAGATCGCCGAGATCGAGCAGCTCCATCGCCAGAGCCTGGAGCTTCGCGTCGCCGCGCTCCGGGAGATGGCGCCCATCCTGAGCGAGGAGCAGCGGCAGAAGCTCGCCCAGATGTCGCGGCGGCCCTGGCATCGGCGTCACCACGGCCCGACGCCGCAGGGCTGAGCTCGGACACCGGAGACGGAGGTTCCAGGTCGCGGGTCGCGTGATATCATCACGCGACCCGCAAGAAACTCTGCTTCTTCCACCTCATGCCGTACCGGTTTCTCCCGGACGACTTCGAGACCCGGTACCGCTCCGTGTGGGTGGACGTGCCCCACAGCCTCTACGATCCCGACAAGTGCCGTGACCTCTACCACGAGTTCCTCGACGAGCTGGAGTTCGCCGAGACCCAGGGGTTCGACGGGCTGTGCGTCAACGAGCACCACAACAACGCCTACGGCCTCATGCCCTCGCCGAATCTCATGGCGGCGACGCTCACCCGGCGCACGTCGCGCGCGGCGCTCGTGGTGCTGGGCAACAGCCTCGCGGCCTACAACCCCCCGCTGCGCGTCGCCGAGGAGTTCGCGATGCTCGACGTGCTCTCCGGCGGGCGGCTCGTCGCCGGCTTTCCCGTCGGCACCTCGATGGACATGAACTTCGCGTACGGGATCAACCCGGCGACGCTGCGCGAGCGCTACCACGAGGCCCACGATCTCGTCGTCCAGGCGTGGACGCGGCCCGAGGTCTTCGCGTTCAACGGCAAGTACACCCAGGTGCGCTACGCGAACATCTGGCCCCAGCCGCTGCAAAAGCCGCATCCGCCGATATGGATCCCGGGCGGTGGCAGCCTGGAAACCTGGGAGTGGACCGCGAAGCTGGACTACGTCTACTGCTACCTGTCGTACTACGGCTACAAGCGCGGCAAGGCGACGATGGACGGCTTCTGGGAGGCGATCGCGAAGGCGGGCGCCGACGACAATCCGTCTCGGGCCGGGTTCCTGCAGCTGGTGTGCGTCGCCGACACGGATACCGAGGCCGAGCGGCTC